>CAIWFP010000520.1 GCA_903911985.1 uncultured Sphingomonadales bacterium | reverse complement strand
GTGGAGGCCATGGTCGCGCCATAGGCCCCGGCGGTGCGGAACACGGCCAGATCACCGGCGCGCACCGCGTCAATCTCGCGGCCCATGGCAAAGGTATCGGAGCTTTCGCAGATGGGGCCGACGATGTTGGCGGTCATCCGCTGTCCATCGGGGGCAACGGCGAGAAAATCGTGCCACGCGTCGTACAGCGCCGGGCGGGCGAGGTCGTTCATCGCCGCATCCACCACCACAAAGGGAGCGGCCACCCCCTCCTTCACCCGGATGACCCGCGTGACCAGCACACCCGAATTGCCCGCGATCACCCGGCCCGGCTCGAACATCAGCGTCGCATCCCAATCGGCGGTGACACGCGCCACCATCGCGCCGTAATCGGCGGGGCTCGGGAACACATCGCCGGGTTTATAGGGCACGCCAATGCCACCGCCCAGATCCATATGGGTGACCGAATGGCCCTGCGCCCGGATGGAGCGCATGAGATCACCCATCTTGGCAAAGGCCGCCTCCAGCGGGGCAAGGCTCGCCAGTTGGCTGCCGATATGCACGGCAAGGCCGCGCATCTGGAGCCCCGGCAGCGCCGCCAGACGCGCGTAAATCCCATCGGCGCGGTCATAGGGCACGCCGAACTTGTTCTCGGCCTTGCCGGTGGAAATCTTGCCGTGGGTGCCCGCGTCCACATCGGGGTTCACCCGCAGGGCCGCGCTCGCGACCTTGCCCATGGCCGCCGCGATCGCCGCCAGCTCCACGCCCTCCTCCTCGCTTTCGAGGTTGAACTGGCCGATGCCAGCCTCCAGCGCGCGGGCCATTTCCACAGCGGTTTTGCCGACGCCCGAAAACACGATGCCCTCTGGCGCCATGCCGGCGGCCAGCGCCCGCTCCATCTCGCCCACCGAGACGACATCGGCGCCGAAGCCTTCCGCTGCCAGCACCTTCAGCACCGCCAGATTGGGATTGGCCTTCACCGCATAGGCGAGGTGAACGCGCGGCAGCAGGCTCAGCCCCTCGCGAAACACCCGGGCATGGCGGGCAAGGGTCGCGCGCGAATAGACATAGGCGGGCGTACCCACCGCCTCGGCAATGGCGGCAAGCGCAACGTCTTCGGCGTGGAGAACGCCGTGCTGATAGGCAAAATGGTCCATATGGGCCGGAAAATCCTTTATTCCTCGGGCGCCTTGTTCGCAGGCTGCCCTATTCCTTGGGTGGCAGATCGAAGGCGTCGTCGGCGCGCTCTTCGGAACGCTGGTGCAGCTCGATGCTCAGCACCGGGCGCGCCTGCGGCTTATGCGCCAGCAGCTCGGGCGAGGAGGGCTTGTCCACGCGGCCGTAGGGCGGCGTCGGCAGGGCATGCCCGGCCTTGGGGCGCAGATCGGTGCGCTGTCCACAGCCGGCCAGAGCCAGCAGCACGAGGGTTATGGCAATCTTCCGGGGCATCGGCGCTACTCCAGGCCCAGCGCGCGGCGCGCGTCCGTCACCCGCTTCCTTACCTCGGCTGGCGCGGTTCCGCCATGGCTGTTGCGCGAGGCGACCGATGCCTCCACCGACAGGGCGGCGAACACACGCTCGTCTATGCGCGGGTCGATCGCCTGAAGCTCTGCCAGGGTGAGCGCGTCAAGCGCCACGCCCTTGCTTTCCGCCAGCTTGACCGCGCTGCCGGTGATGTGATGCGCCTCGCGGAAGGGGATGTTCGCCTGCCGCACCAGCCAGTCGGCGAGATCGGTGGCGGTGGCATAGCCCAGCTCCGCCGCGCCCCGCATCCGCTCGGTGCGGAAGGTCGCGCCTTCCACCATGCCGGTCATCGCGGCAAGACTCAGGGTCAGCAGGCTGGCCGCCTCGAACACCGGCGGCTTGTCGTCCTGCATGTCCTTGGAATAGGCCAGCGGCAGGCCCTTCATGGTGATCATGAGCGAGGTGAGGCAGCCGATGATCCGCCCCGAATGGCCGCGCACCAGCTCGGCGGCATCGGGGTTCTTCTTTTGCGGCATGATGCTGCTGCCGGTGGAGAGCTCGTCCGGCAGGGTGACAAAGCCGAAGGGCTGGCTGGCCCAGATGATGAATTCCTCGGCCAGCCGCGAGAGATGCAGGCTGACCTGGGCGGCGGCCATCAGATAATCCAGCGCGAAATCGCGGTCGCTCACCGAATCGAGGCTGTTGGCGGTGGGGCCATCAAAGCCGAGCGCGGCGGCGGTGGCGTGGCGATCAATCGCGAAGCCCGTGCCGGCAAGGGCGGCGGCGCCCAGCGGGCACTGGTTGGCCCTTTGCCTTGCATCGGCAAAGCGCGAGGCATCGCGCGCCGCCATCTCGTAATAGGCCATGAGGTGATGGCCCAGCGTGACTGGCTGGGCGGTTTGCAGATGGGTGAAGCCGGGCATGATGCTGTCGGCATGCTCGCCAGCGCGCATCACCAGCGCGCGTTGCAGGGCGTTGATCCCGGCCAGCGCCTCGTCCATCGCGTCGCGCACCCACAGGCGAAAGTCGGTCGCCACCTGATCGTTGCGGCTGCGCGCGGTATGCAGGCGCCCGGCCACCGGGCCGATCAGCTCGGCCAGCCGGCTTTCGGTGGTCATGTGGATGTCTTCGAGGTCCCAGTTCACCGGAACGCCATTGGCCTCATATTCGGCGGCGACCCTGTCCAGCCCGGCGCTGATGGTGGCCGCGTCCTCTGCCGTCACGATGGCTTGCGCGCCCAGCATGGCGACATGGGCCTTGCTGGCGGCGATGTCCTGCCGCCACAGTGCCTTGTCGAAGGGGATGGAGGCGTTTATCTCGCGCATGATCGCCGAGGGGCCAGCGGCGAACCGCCCGCCCCACATCTGGTTGGCCTTTTGCCCGCCCGCTTGCCGGGCGCCCGTATTTTGACCCGCATTTTGAGAGGCACCCGCCTTGCTATCGTCCGCTTCGCTCACACGCGTAATCCCCAGAACCTTGCTGTGCCTTGCGGCGGTGATACCGCTGCTTGCCGGCTGCGATAGGCAAAGCAGCCCATCAGCGCAACCGGGGGCCAGCGATTCCGCTCCCGCATCAGGCGCGGCGGATGCCCAGCCAACATCCGGTATCGACCGCAGCCACAAGGGAGAGGCGTTGCCCGACCTGACCTTCAAGGACCCCGAGGGGCACGCCCTGCGGCTGTCCGCCCAAACCGGGCACCCGATGCTGGTCAACCTGTGGGCGACATGGTGCGCCCCTTGCGTGGCCGAGTTGCCGACGCTGGATGCTCTGGCGGCGCGCAAGGGTGTCACGGTTGTCGCCCTGTCGCAGGATATGGCTGGCGCCTCCGTCGCGGCCTTCCTCAAGGGCAAGGGGCTCATCCATCTCACGCCATGGCTCGACCCCGAGGCCACCGCCTCGGCCCGCTATGGCGCGGGCAGCCTGCCGACGACGATCTATTACGATGCTTCCGGGCGCGAATTGTGGCGGTGGAATGGCGGCAATGACTGGACCGGCCCCGCCGCCGCCCGCCTGCTGGCTGAGGCGCGCTGAACGCGGGGCGCCGAAGGGGACACCCTCAGTCCTGAGGTCCGCCCACCACCAGTCCATCGGCCATCCAGCGGGCCAGCAGGTCGCCGGCCATGCGGATGGCGGCTTCCTCTCCGTGCTCGCGGGCCAGATCCGCGCATAGATCGCCGAACAGGTGGGGCCGGGCGAGAAGGGGTAACAACTGTGCCTCCACCCCCGAAATCTCGCGAAAACAGCAGATGAAATCGACCCGCCAGACGATGAAGGCGACCGGCTGAACGGCGAATTCGGCGCAGGGGGGATCCTCCCCGCGCGCCAGTGCCGACCAGATCGCCGGGGCATTGCTGGCAAAGGGCAGCACCCGCGCCGAGGCCACCAGCCGCAGGCCGGTGCGGTCCCAATCGAGCCCGGCCAGATCCGCAGGGGAGAGCGGCACATCATCCGCCGCCACGAAGCAATCGGACAATTGCCATTCCAGCCCGGCCAGCTCCGCCACCTCGGCATCATCCTACCAGATGGCGCGCAGGGTTTCGACAAAACCTTGCGGATAGGCGTCCAGCGTGAAGCTTCTGGGCGGATGGGCATCGACATGCCGGGCGGCGGCACCCTCGAAAGCCTCAGCCCCCAGCCATGCCAGCGTGTGGGGAAAGGCCTCTGACAGACAGGCCATCAGCGAGACGCGGTAATTGTTCTGATAGACCGACAGCCCGCGCGGATCGGCCAGAGTGGGGGCAATGCCAGCGTCATCAGCCTGTTGCAGCCATGCCTGAAAGGCGGCCTGGCTGGCGGCGAGGCTCATGCCGGCACCTGATGGTCGGCGGCGGCCTGATGCGCGATGTCGCGGGCGATATCGAGTTCCGCCAACAGCTCCGCCAGCTCGGGAATATTGTCGTCGCGCTCGATCATCGTCCAGGCGTGGGGCGCGCGGGTAATGGCCTCGGCGAAAAGGCGCCACACGGGGTCGGGCACCGGCTGGTCATGGGTGTCGATCAGCATCTCGCGCCCTTCAATCGTGCGGGCGGTGTGGCCAGCGAGGTGGATCTGGCGGACCGCGTCAAAGGGTATCGCCGCGAGATAGGCGGCAGGATCGAAGCTGTGGTTATGCGCGCTGACGTGGATATTGTTCACATCCAGCAGCAAGCCACAGCCGGTGCGGGCGACGAGTTCGCCCAAAAACTCCCATTCGGTCATCTCGTCTTCGGCAAAGCTGACATAGCTGGAGGGGTTCTCGATCAGCATCTGGCGGCCCAGCGCCATTTGCGCGGCATCGACATGGGCGCAAACCAGCGCCAGCGCCTCGGCCGTATAGGGCAGCGGCAGCAGGTCGTGCGACTGGAAGGCGCCAAGCCGCGTCCAGCACAGATGATCGGAGACAAAGGCCGGTTCGACATCGTCCACCAGCGCGCGCAAGGCTCGCAGATAATCCGCATCCAGCCCGCTGGCCGAACCAACCGACAGCGACACACCATGCAGCGCCACCGGATAATCCGCGCGGACCCGGCGAAGAATATCGCGCGGGCGCCCGCCGGGGACCATGAAGTTTTCCGAGATCACCTCGACAAAATCCACGGGGACAAAATCCACGGGGACAAAATCCACGGGGACAAAATCCACCGCCACATCGCCGCCGAGGAAATCGGCGTAATGGGGCTTGCGCAGGCCCAGACCGAAATGGGGACCGAAATGGGGAGATGGCATCGACGGATCTCCAGAAAAAACCCGGGCCGCGCGCAATAGGGGGGGGAGGCGCGCGGCCCGGAAGGAAGATGGATCAGGCGGGCGCGGTCAGGCTGCCACTGGCCGCCTTGCAGGCCTTGGCGCTTTCCTTCTTGAAACCCTGACCCTTGCAGCTGTTCATGCCCTTGCAGTCGTTATGGGCGGTCTTGCAGTCCGAGGTGCCCTTGCAGCTGTTGACGCCATAACAGGCCACTTGCTTGGCCCCATGTCGAGCAGAGGCGTGATGGGCATAGGCCGGGGCGGAAGCGGTCATGGCGACGGCGGCAAGCGCGGCGGCAGCAGCGAGGGCGGCAGGGGCGGCGGGGGTGAACGAGATCTTCATGGGGGTTCTCCTAATGGCAATGCCGTGTTGGCATCTGCTATTCGGGAGAGGCGCGCGCGCGGTTACAGGCAAAATGCGCCGGGCACGATTTTTCTACCAGCGCAGCAGGCGTGGCCCCAGCAAGGCGCCCAAGCCGCAGGCCATGGCGATGCCCAGCGTATACCATGTCAGCACGAAGATCGCCGAAACCTCGGGGCAGTGCAGGCAATAGAGCATGGCCGCCCAGCCGCCAGACGCCAGCCCCGCCGTGGCCCCCGCCAGCCGCAACCGCGTCGGCGCCAGCCGCCGGAACGACCACAAGAACCCGCCAAAGATCGGCACGGACAGGGCGAAGACCAGCGTCGAGCAGACCTTCCAGCTATGCCCCAGCCACATCGCCAGCCATTGGCTATGCGGCACCCGCGCCATCTGGAGCCCGCCGAGAATCGCCAGCGCCAGCAC
>CAIWFP010000519.1 GCA_903911985.1 uncultured Sphingomonadales bacterium | reverse complement strand
GTCGAACCGCCCGGCCATCGGCTCATACAGCGGATCGCCAGCATGTTGCGCGTCGACCTTGGCCGCCATGCGGCGCAGCGAATCCAGCACCTGCTCGCGGGTGGCGATGCCATGCAGCAGCCAGTTGGCCATGTGCTGGCTGGAGATGCGAAGGGTGGCGCGGTCTTCCATCAGGCCGACATCGTGGAAATCGGGCACCTTCGAGCAGCCGACGCCCGCATCGATCCAGCGCACGACATAACCGAGCAGGCCTTGGGCATTGTTGTCCAACTCCTCGGCGATTTCCTCCGGCGAGAAGTTGGCGCCGAGGGCCAGCGGAATGGTCAGCAACGCATCCAGCCCCGGCACCGGCTCACGGGCGATATCCTTCTGCACGGCGAAGACATCGATCTGGTGATAATGCGTCGCGTGCAGCGTGGCGGCGGTGGGCGAGGGCACCCAGGCGGTGTTGGCGCCGGCCTTGGGATGAACGGTCTTTTCGACCATCATCGCGCCCATACGATCGGGCGCGGCCCACATGCCCTTGCCGATCTGCGCCTTGCCGGAGAGGCCATCGGCCAGACCAATGCCGACGTTGCGCTTCTCGTAGGAGGCGATCCAGCCGCTGCCCTTCATCGCGTTCTTGCGGATGACGGCGCCCGCGCGCATCGAGGTGTGGATTTCGTCGCCGGTACGGTCGAGGAAGCCGGTGTTGATGAATACGATCCGATCCTTCACGGCATGGATGCAGGCGGAAAGATTGGCCGAGGTCCGGCGCTCCTCGTCCATCACCCCCACCTTGATGGTGTGGCGCGGCAGGCCCAGCAGGTCCTCCACCCGGTCGAACAGGGTGTTGGTAAAGGCGGCTTCTTCCGGCCCGTGCATCTTGGGCTTCACGATATAGATGCTTGCGGTCTTGCTATTGCGATATTTGCCGAGGCCCGCCACATCGTGGGCACCGATGGCGCTGGTGATCACCGCATCCATGATGCCTTCGGGGATCTCGCCGCCATCGGCCAACAGGATCGCCGGGTTGGTCATCAGATGGCCGACATTGCGCACGAACAGCAGGCTGCGGCCCGACAGGGCGAATGTGGCGCCCGAGGGCGCGGTCCATTCCCGATCGGGCGCGAGGGCGCGGGTCAGCACCTTGCCGCCTTTCTCGAAACTATCGACCAGATCACCCCGGATTACGCCCAGCCAGTTGGCATAGGCGGCCAGCTTGTCCTCGGCGTCGACCGCCGCGATCGAATCTTCCAGATCAACAATGGTGGTCAGCGCGGATTCGAGGATGACATCGGCAATGCCCAGCGGGTCGCTGGCACCCACGGGGTTGGCGCGGTCGATCACCAGCTCGATATGCAGGCCGTTGTGCCTGAACAGCACGCCGCCCGGGCGCGTGGAAAATTCATGCGGACAGTCGCCGCCGGTCAAGGCCGCTTCCCAGCCGGGGATGGTTTCGTTCAGGAACTGGCGGACCCGGGCGACAACCGCGCTCCCCCGCGCTTCGTCATAGCCACCCGGGCGGGCGGCAGGGGCATCCAGCGTGTCTGTGCCATAAAAGGCGTCATAGAGGCTGCCCCAGCGGGCATTGGCCGCGTTCAGCAGGAAGCGGGCGTTGAGCACCGGCACCACCAGCTGCGGGCCGGCCATGGTGGCGATCTCGGCATCCACATTCCGCGTGGTGATGGCAAAGGGCGCGGGTTCGGGAACCAGATAGCCAATCTCGCGCAGGAAGGCCTGATATTCGGCCTGCTCGATCGGCTTGCCGGCGCGGGCCACATGCCAGGCATCGATCCTGGCCTGCAGATCGTCACGCCTGGCCAGCAGCGCCCGGTTGACGGGGGCAAGATCACCCACCAGCGCGGCAAAGCCCTGCCAGAAGGTGGCCACATCACGCTTCAGGGGGGCAAGAACCTGCCCTTCCACAAATGCGGCCAGCCGCGCATCGACCATCAGGCCCGAGCGTAAAACCATCTGGTCCACAGGCATCTCGTCCACAGGCAACTTGTCCATTAATTCCCACCATGGCTAAAGCCGCGCGCAGGTTAATACCTGTCGCACGGAAAACTTCGCGATAACTCCGGGGAGGGGAGGCCTGCGCCTATGGCCGATAGCGGCCCGATTGGCAACCTGTGGCCGCCAACAACCGCGCCAAAAATCCGGCAATTTACCGGCGCACCGGCCCAAACCCGTCCGCCCCCCCGTCCACACCGCCCGCGCCCATCCCAAATCCGGACACAAGAGGGTTAACGCCCCCTCACCACCCCCTTGCGGGCATCGCCGGTACTGGCATGGTGGATACACCACCACCCCCGCTCAGGGCCCATTATGCGCGCCAAGTCAGCCACGCTCGTGAACATAGCCCGCCTGTTCACCATCAGGACGAGGGGCGAGGCCTTCTGCGTGATCTATGCATTGGCAACCGGCGCGGCCCAGCGTGGCAGTGCCTATCTCGCGCAGTTCCCCGGCATCGGCGGCAAGCTGCTGTTCGGCGCCTGCATGGTCTCGGTGCTGATGGCGGGGGCCAAGATCCTCGATTGCCTGCGGTTCGAGGCCGGACATCCGCTCCCGAGAAACAACCCATCAGATGGTAATGGATAAAATCGCCGGAAGACCCTCGTTAAATTTGCCGATGGTAAGGGTTATCTGACGCCCCAGACAATAGGCCTGCGTAATGGCATTCACCCATAAGGAATATTGGCAAGGGTCCACAGGATTGGGATCATCCTTGCCGATACCCCTGACGGTTAGTGTTGTTGTGTCCTTGCCGGTTCCATCGGGAGAGATGGTGATGGTGCCGCCGGTCGAGCCAGCCCCACCCTGCCCTCGAAAATCCAGCTCGGTTATAAACTGCGTGACGGTGCGAACGTCATCAGCCACGGCAATTCTCCCAAGGCTGATGCATGCGCAAGATTTAGCGCGCCATGCGGCCATTGCAAATAGCCGGCGCGCCAGGCTCGTTTGACAGCTGGAAGCGGGCGGAGGTTGTGTTGCCCGGCACCCGCGTTCTTGATGAAAGGGATTGGGGTGCGCCGGGCTGGGCCACGGCAGCGCCAATAAGGTAGGGGGTTTCTGTTGCCCGGCACCCCCCGGGCCGCTGGAATCCGTTCTGTTGCCCGGTCGGTCCAACCGCGCTTTAGCTTTGTAAATTCAGGCCTTTAGGGGCCGTCAAATTACGCAGCGATGGCGAGTGCTTCGTTGTCGTTGGCACTTGTGAGTTTTGAGCCTTGAACGGGTTACTCAGCCCGGGCAAAAATAGTGCTTTTCAACACACGTCGATCCTAGTTCGGCCCCATCAACACCCCCGCGACAACGGGGCCTCCGTTCAGAACGGAGTAGTGATGGTGGAGCCGCCGGGTACCGCCCCCGGGTCCGCTGTGCCTATTGCACACCACAATTTATCGCCATATCCGGTCGAAACCGGCACCACGGTATATAGGGCAGGCCCGGCAAAATGAAAGGGGCCGGAAGAAATCTTCCCGGCCCCCTTCTCCCGGCCCCCTTTTCCCGGCCGGCCACACTCGTGCGTCAGCCCTTCTTCAGCGCATCGCGGATTTCGGCCAGAAGTTCCACCTCGGTGGGGCCAGCGGGCACCGCCTCCGGCTTGGGCGCCATTTTGTTTGCGCCCTTGACGATCAGGAAGATGACAAAGGCCATGATGATAAAATTGATGATCGCGGTGATGAACGAACCATAACCCAGCATTGCCACCCCGGCCTTCTTCAACGCGGCATAATCGGTCGGCGATCCGGTATATTTCGCCGGAATCGGCCCGAGCAGGACAAATTTGCTGGAAAAATCGACGCCGCCGGTCAGCTTGCCGATCACCGGCATCAACACATCATCCGTCAACGACGCGACGATCTTGCCAAAAGCGCCGCCGATAATCACACCCACCGCCAGATCGAGCACATTGCCGCGGGCGATAAACGTCTTGAATTCCTGAAACATTCCCTGCCTCCACCTTGGATAGGGCCGCAGTCTGCCATGGGGGCCGATCACCGGCAACCGCCATCCGCCACCGCAAAGGAGCCTTTGCGCCATGGCCGACTTGATCCGCGCGCTCGGCAGGCTATCAGGAGCCTCCCCGGTCGCGCCACGCGCGTCCAGACCGGACATGCAATGCCAGAGAGGTTCCCTTGACCCATCCCCCCGCTTCGCCATCCACCGATTTTCAGGCGGAGGAACAAACCGTCTGGCAGGGCAAATTCATCACCGCCAAGGTGCGGGGGCGCTGGGAATATGTCAGCCGCGCGCGCGGCATTCACGCGGCGGTTATCGTCGCGGTGGAGGCGGGCGCCATTATTCTGGTGGAACAATTCCGCGTGCCGCTGGGCCGTCCCTGTATCGAGCTGCCCGCCGGGCTCATTGGCGATCACGAAGGTTTGGAGGGCGAGGATACGCTGGAGGCGGCCAACCGCGAGCTGGAGGAGGAAGCGGGCTATCGCGCCGGCCGCATGGAGGTGCTGGGCGAATTCTACTCCTCGCCAGGCATGGTCAGCGAAAGCTTCACCCTGCTGCGCGCGCATGATCTCACCCGCGTGGGCCCCGGTGGCGGCACCGAGGGCGAGAACATCACCGTCCACCATGTGCCGCTGGCCACCCTGCCCGCCTTCATCGCCGAGCGGCGGGCGCGCGGCGATGCCATCGATGTAAAGCTGCTGCTGCTTTTGGGCCCCGCGCTGCTGGGCGATACGCTGAACATGGGAGATGCGGCATGAGCGGGCGGCTGGCGGGAAAGCGGGCACTGGTAACCGGCGCCGCACAGGGCATTGGCGCGGCCATAGCGCGGGCTCTGGTGGCCGAGGGCGCCCGCGTCCTGCTCACCGACCTCAATGGCGAGGGCGCCGCCGAACAGGCCCGCACCCTCTCCGCCGAATTCGGCGCGGATGCCGCCATCTCCTGCCGCCACGATGTGACCAGCGAGGCGGACTGGACCGCCGCGCTGGCGCTGGCGCAATCGGCGATGGGCGGGTTGTCGGTGCTGGTGAACAACGCCGGCATCGGCCTTGGCGGCACGCTGGAGACGACCAGCATGGAACACTGGCACCGCGCATTTTCGGTCAATGTCGACAGTGTGTTTCTCGGCTGCAAGCTGGCCCTGCCGCTGCTGCGCGACAGCCAGCCCGCTTCGATCATCAACATGTCGTCCATTGCCGGGATCATCGCCGGGGCGGGCATGCTGCCCTACAATGCCTCCAAGGCGGCGGTGTGGATGATGAGCAAATCCATCGCGCTGGAATGTGCCCGCAGCGGCTGGGATATCCGCTGCAATTCGGTGCACCCGGCCTTTGTCGACACGCCCATTCTCGACGCCTTCCGCCCGCACCAGAAGGACCACGCCGAAACCGTGGGCAAGCTGGGCGCGCAGGTTCCGCTGAAACGGGTGGGCCTGCCCAGTGAAATCGCCGCCGGTGTGGTCTATCTGGCGAGCGACGAGAGCCGCTTCATGACCGGGGCCGAGCTGAAGC
Organism: uncultured Sphingomonadales bacterium; assembly: GCA_903911985.1. Taxonomy (GTDB): domain Bacteria; phylum Pseudomonadota; class Alphaproteobacteria; order Sphingomonadales; family Sphingomonadaceae; genus Novosphingobium. The sequence continues at coordinate 3,203 of CAIWFP010000519.1, read as the reverse complement.
TGGATGGCGGCATCTCGGCCGGGTGATCGAACCGGTCAGGCAATAGCCACTGGACAAGCACCCGGCCCGGCTGACACAAGGCCGCCAATGGCCGAGAACAGAAAAGCCCCATCCATGCCTACCGCAAACCCTTCCGGAGCAAATCAGCGGCGCCCCTATCGCGTCACCTCCTTCGATGTCGCGGCCGAGGCGGGCGTCAGCCAGTCCACCGTCAGCCGGGCGCTGGCCGGAGACCCGGTGGTGAGCGAGGCCACCCGCGCGCGCGTGGCCGAAGCCGCCGCCAAGCTGAACTATCATGTCGACGAAAACGCGGCGCGGCTGCGCACCGGCAAAACCGGCACGCTGGCGGTGGTGGTTATTTGCCGACCGGGGGAGAACATCAAGGATTTCAACCCGTTCTACTACGCCCTGCTGGGCAGCATCTGCGCCGCCGCCTCGCGCCGGGGGCACGAAACGCTGGTCTCGTTTCAGGACCTGCCGGAACGCCTGTGGGGCCGCTATCAGGAGCAGCGCAAGGCCGACGGCATCATCGTCATCGGCACCAGCGAGAACCGCGAGGCATGGGACTATTTCCACGATCTGGGCCAGAGCGACGGCAACCATCTGGTGTGCTGGGGCTCCCCCTTCGACGATCTCGACTGGGTCCGCTCCGACAATGACGCTGGCGCGCGGCTGGCCACCGGGCATCTGCTGGAGGCGGGCTACGCCCAGATCGTGTGCATCGCCTCGGAAACCTCGCCACAGCGCCAGTTCAAGGAACGTTACGACGGCTATGCGACCCGCATGGTCGAGGCGGGCCTGACGCCCCGGCTCGTCGCCATCGAAAAGGGCTATTCACGCGAGGAACAGGGCCGCCGCGCCGTGGCCGCGCTCATCGCCTCGGGCGAGGCCTTCGACGCCATCTTCGCGGTGTGCGACGAACTGGCGCTGGGTGCCCTGCAGGCCCTGCGCGAGGCGGGTATGGCCGTGCCGGAGAAGGTGGGGCTCGTCGGCTTTGACGGCATTCGCGCCGGCGCCCACGCCAGCCCGCCGCTCACCTCGATCGAGCCCGATTTTCAGGCCGCCGGCACCATGCTGGTCGATCGCCTTCTGGCGCTCATCGCCGGCAAACCCGCCGAAAAGCTGCGCGTGCCGGTCAGCCTGCTGGAACGGGCCAGCTGCCGCCAGCCGAAAGCGAAAGCCGCGCCCTAGCAAGACAACGGCCGTCGCCGATGGCTCGGAAACCAATTCGCCGGGACACGGCGACACCGGGGGCATCCATCCCCCGGCGACACCGCGCGCCTATCCGCCAAACGCCGGAAGCGCCCTATTCCACATAGGCGGCGCTGGTCCGCTGGCGCAGTTGCTCGCGGCTTATCCCCGGCGCAACCTCCATCAAGCGAAACGGCGAGGCATGATCGGGCCTGGCAAACACGGCCAGATCGGTGATGATCACATCCACCACATTGCGGCCGGTTAGCGGCAGGGTGCAGGCCGGGATAAACTTCGGCGAGCCATCCTTGGCGCAGTGCTCCATCACCACGATGATCCGCTTGACGCCCGCCACCAGATCCATGGCGCCGCCCATGCCCTTCACCAGCTTGCCGGGGATCATCCAGTTGGCCAGGTCGCCATTCTCGGCCACTTCCATCGCGCCCAGCACGGTGAGGTCGATCTTGCCGCCACGGATCATGGCAAAGCTGGTGGCGCTGTCAAAATAGGACGATTGCGGCAATTCGCTGATGGTCTGCTTGCCGGCGTTGATCAGGTCGGCATCGACCTCCTCGTCCAGCGGAAAGGGGCCGATGCCCAGCATGCCGTTTTCGCTTTGCAGGGTTACGGTCATTCCCTGCGGCACATGGTTGGCCACCAGCGTGGGGATGCCTATCCCCAGGTTCACGTAATAGCCGTCGCGCAATTCCTGCGCGGCACGGGCGGCCATCTGGTCGCGGCTCCAGCCCGCAACGATTCCGTCATGCTTGGTCATCAGCCGACATCCGTGGTTCGAGTGGTGCGGAATTCGATTTGCTTGTCGTAAGGCGCGCCGCAGATGATGCGGTGAACATAAACGCCCGGCAAATGAATGGCGTCGCTGTCGAGCGCGCCCGGCTCGACGATCTCCTCGACCTCGACCACGCAGGTCTTGCCGCAGGTGGCAACCGGCACATTGAAGTTGCGCGCTGTCTTGCGGAACACGACATTGCCGCTGGTATCGGCCTTCCACGCCTTCACCAGGGCAACGTCGGCCACGATGGCGCGTTCGAGGACATATTCCTCGCCGTCGAATTCCATGGTGGGCTTGCCCTCGGCCACCAGCGTGCCGACGCCCGTCTTGGTATAGAAGCCGGGGATGCCAGCGCCGCCTGCCCGCATGCGCTCGGCCAGCGTGCCCTGCGGGGTGAACTCCACCTCCAGCTCGCCGGTCAGATACTGGCGCTCGAATTCCTTGTTGCCGCCGATATAGGAGGAAATCATCTTGCGGATCTGGCGGGTGCGCAGCAGCTTGCCCAGCCCCATGTTGTCGATGGCGGCATTGTTGCTGGCGACCGTCAGCCCCTTCACGCCGGAGGCCTCGACAGCGTCGATCAGCCTTTCGGGGATGCCGCAAATGCCGAAGCCGCCGCTGGCGATCAATATGTTGTCGCGCAGCAACCCGTCGAGGGCAGCGGCCGCGTTGGGATAAACCTTTGTCGTCACGATATGCTCCGGCGAATCAGAGGCGAGGCAGCGCCCGCGAGGCAGCCCTATCCGGCCTGACACGCGCGCATTGCGCCGATTACCATCCCGACTTCATTTGGCAACCACCCTGCGCGGCCAATCGCTGCACGGCGGCGCTTTTCTTCTGCGCAAACGCGCATAAGCCAGAGCGATCGGGCAACCCCCGCGCGACGATCCCGCCCCGAAAACACGGGAGCACCAACCCAACCGGCGCCGCCCACCCGGCCAGGGAAGGCCTATTTCAGCAGATCGCGGCCGATGATCATCCGCATGACCTCGTTGGTTCCCTCCAATATCCGGTGCACGCGCAAGTCGCGCCAGAACCGTTCCACCGGATAATCGCGCAGATAGCCATAGCCGCCAAACATCTGCAACGCCTTGTCGACGATCTCGGAACCCTTGTCCGAAGCCAGCCGCTTAGCCATGGCGGCAAAGCGGGTCTTGTCCGGCGATCCGGCGGTTACCTTGGCGGCGGCCAGATAAAGCAGGGCGCGGGCGGCCTCCAG
>CAIWFP010000518.1 GCA_903911985.1 uncultured Sphingomonadales bacterium | reverse complement strand
GTTTGCAGGCTCTGGACGATGGCGCCCTGCAATTTCTCGGACGCTTGCACGATGTGTCCGAGGGGCTGGCGGCGCTGGAGGTGGCACAGCGTCATTTCGCCCGGGTCAGCTTCGACCTGATCTATGCCCGCCCCGGCCAATCGCCCGAAGCGTGGGAGGCGGAGCTGACGCGGGCCCTGTCTTTCGGCACCGGGCATCTGTCGCTCTATCAATTGACCATCGAGGAAGGCACGCGCTTTGCCACGCTGGCGCGCTCGGGCGAGCTGGTGCTGCCGGGGGAGGACCAGTCGGCGGACATGTTCGCCCTCACCCGCCAGATTGCCGAGGCCCATGGCCTTCCCGCCTATGAGGTGAGCAATCACGCCCGCCCCGGCGAGGAAAGCCGCCACAACCTGACCTATTGGCGCTATCAGGATTATGCCGGGATTGGCCCGGGCGCGCATGGTCGGCGCAAGGGTGTCGCCACCACTCGCCACAAGAAGCCGGAAAACTGGCTGACGGCGGTGGCACGCCAAGGCGATGGCATAGCCGAGTCCCGCCCCCTTGGCGCGCGCGAGCAGGCCGCCGAGGCGCTGATGATGGGCCTCCGGCTGGCCGAGGGCATTGATGTGTCGGCTCTGGCGGCGCGACTGGGGCTGGCCGAGGGCGAACTCGTCGATGCCGAGCGGCTGGCACTCTGCGAACGGCTGGGGCTGGCATGGGCCCGCGACGGCCGCATCGGCGCCACCGGCGAGGGTATGCCGGTGCTCAACACACTGATCGCCGAACTGGTGCCGCAAGCTTTAGTGGAGCGTTCTGGGGTGGAGCGCCCCGGATGAGCGCGCCAGACCTGCTCGAAGCATGGGGCGAATATCTGGTGCATGGGCTTGGCCGCAGCCCGCATACGGTCCGCGCCTATCTGGCCACCGCCGCGCGGGTGATGGCTGCCACCGGGGCGGATGACTGGGCGGCGCTGGCGGCGCTGGACGTCGCGGGCTTGCGCGTCTTCATCGCGTCGCGCCGGGCAGCCAACAACGGGGACGCGGGCATCGGCAACGCCTCCGCCGCGCGCGAGCTGTCGGCGCTGAAGGCCTTCCTCACCTTTGCCCGCGAGCAATCCGGCGCAGCTTCGGTCACCCCACCGCGCCTGCGGGGGCCGCGCATCAGGAAAGGCCTGCCCCGCCCCGTCTCGCCCGACGATGCGGTGGCGCTGGCGGTGATGGTGGAGGAGGATGCGAGCCAGCCTTGGATCGGCGCGCGCGACCGGGCGGTGCTGCTGCTGCTCTATGGCGCGGGCCTGCGCATTGCCGAGGCGCTGTTCATCACCGGGGCAATGCTGCCCCTTGGCGAAACGCTGCTGGTGACGGGCAAGGGCAACAAGCAGCGGGTGGTGCCACTGCTGCCGCTGGTGCGCGAGGGAGTGGCGGCCTATCTGGCGCTGTGCCCATGGCCCATCTCGCGCGACGCGCCGATCTTTCGCGGGGCCAAGGGCGGGGTGCTCAATCAGGGCATGGTGCAAAAGGTGATGGCCAGCGCCCGCCGCGCCCTGGGTCTGCCCGCCACGGCCACGCCCCATGCCTTGCGGCATAGCTTTGCCACCCATTTGCTGGGCGCGGGGGCGGATTTGCGCAGTTTGCAGGAACTTCTGGGGCATGCCAGCCTTGGCTCGACGCAGATTTATACGCGGGTCGACGCGGCGACCCTGCTCGACACCTATCGCAACGCGCATCCAAGGGAGCGCGGGCAGGATTAGCCCTTGGGGAAGGCCCTGCCAATCATCCGCCGCGAGCGGGCCAGCAGCGGCAATTCCACCTTGCGATAGACCACCACCGACAGGCCAATGGCGACCAGCGCCGTCACCCCGCACAGGGGCAACAACGGCAGGCTGTCCTCGTAATGGTCCCGCAGGGCCAGCGCGGCGTGGATGATCGGCAGGTGGATCAGATAGAGCGCGAAGGAGGCATCGCCCAGCAGCACCAGCGTGGGGGTTCGCGCCAGAAAGCCCGACAGCGCGCCGCCGCCAAACGCCCCACCAGAATGGCCAAAGCTCCAGATCACCAGCGCCATGAAGGGCAGATAGGCCAGCTGCATCCGCCACGCATCGGGCAGCTCCAGCAGCGGATAGGCCACCATAGCGCCCAGCAGCAGGGCGATGGCAGCACCTTCGAGCAGGGTGGCCGCGGCACGCGCCAGCCTGTGCCCTGGCAAGCGATAGACCAGCATCCCCACCACAAAATCGAGCAGGCGCGGCAGCGGGGCGATATAGGTAAGCCAATGGGTGCGGGTCAGGGTGCTTTCGCCATCCGGCACATCATGGGTGATGGCGCCCTGCCCATGGCTGACCAGCCACACCACCATCGCCAGATTGCCGAGAAACAGCAGCGCGCCAAACCCTACCAGCTTGCGCAAAGACAGAAACGCCAGCCACACGAACATCGTGTAGAAAAACAGCTCGTCGCTGAGGCTCCACGAGGGCTCGTTTAGGCTGAAATACCACTTCACCTGCGGCACCCAGCTTTGCAGCAGCGCGAGGTTGGTCAGGCTCATCGGCAGGCTGGAGCTGCCCACCGTGGCCAGCGCCCAGATCGCCAGCGGCACCCCGCATAGCCAATGCAGCGGGGCGATCCGCGCGACGCGCAGGGTGAGATATTTGCCCCGGCTGATGGTGCCTTGGGTCAGCTTGGCCTGATAGGTGTGGCTGAGGATAAAGCCCGAGAGCATGAAAAAGAAGCTGACCCCGGCATAGCCTTCGTGAAACAGGGTGCGGGCCACGGGCTGCAGCGGGTTAGCCTCCTCCGCCAGCGGCCACAGATGCGACGCCAACACCGCCAGCGCCGCGAAAAACCGCAGGGAGGTGAGTTGTTCGATACGGGCGGGGGGAAGGCTCAGTGGGTGCCTGCGAAGGGAGTCGAGGTATGAGGGGCGCAAACAGGATAGGCGACAGGTTCGAAGGTCACTCCGACCCGGTTTAGGAAAACAGTATCGCCAATTTGGCAGTGATCGAAATCATTCGACGAAACCCCGACATTTTGAGTTGTCCCATCCCTCAAGCGCACAGAAATGTAGGACGCAGGGGCGTATTTTCTGACTAAGTAAACCATTCGGATCACTGTTCCCTCGGTTCGCCGGGGTGGCAAAGGTGCCGGAAGGCTCCATACCCATAAACACACCAAGCCAAATAGCGCCGCAATCCCACCGAACGTCAGAAACAGCGCCCGCGACTGGCGTAAGTAGTCCCAAACCTTTGGTTTCAGCGGGTCTCGCATTATGGCGCCCCCTCACATCGCCCCCCACCGCCGCTCTATCGCCGCCCAGATCATCCCCGCGCAGTCGCTGCCGTTGAAGCGGTCGATGGCGACGATGCCGGTGGGCGAGGTGACGTTGATCTCGGTGAGGTAGTGGCCGCCGATCACGTCGATGCCCACGAAGGTCAGCCCGCGCTTGCGCAACTCCGGGCCCAATGCCGCGCAGATTTCCATCTCTCGCGCCGTCAGTTCGGTGGCCTCGGCGCTGCCGCCT
>CAIWFP010000517.1 GCA_903911985.1 uncultured Sphingomonadales bacterium | reverse complement strand
CCGTTACGGGCGGTCCGGCCGATGCGGTGCACATATTGCTCGGCCACATTGGGGATTTCATAGTTGAACACGTGGCTGACGCCCGGAATATCGATCCCGCGCGCGGCGATGTCCGTCGCCACCAGCACCGGCGTCGAACCGCTGCGGAAACCGGCGAGAGCGGCGGTGCGCTGCGGCTGGCTCTTGTTGCCATGGATGGCGGCGGCGGAAATACCGGCGGTGCCAAGGTGGCGCACCACGCGGTCGGCGCCATGCTTGGTGCGGGTAAACACCAGAGCGCGATCCACCGATCCATCGACCAGACCTTCACGCAAGCGAAGCGTCAGCAGGGCCTGCTTTTCGGCCTGGTTGATGAAGATCGCCTGCTGCTCCACGCGCTCGGCGGTGGTCGCCTGCGGGGTCACTTCCACGCGCACCGGGTCATTGATGAACTGCTTGCCCAGCGCCGCGATGGCCTGCGGCATGGTGGCCGAGAAGAACAGGCTCTGGCGCTCCTTGGGCAGCATGCCCGCCACGCGCTTCAACGGCACGATAAAGCCGAGGTCCATCATCTGGTCGGCCTCGTCGAGCACGAAAATCTCGACATGGCGCAGTGTCAGCGCCCGCTGGTCGATCAAATCGAGCAGACGGCCCGGCGTCGCCACCAGAATGTCCACGCCGCCCACCAGCGCGCGGCTCTGCTTGCCAACCGGCACGCCACCAAACACGCATTGCACGGTCAGCGGCAGATATTTGGCATAGCCGCGAATATTCTCGGCAATCTGCGCCGCCAGCTCGCGCGTCGGGCTCATCACCAGCATGCGGCAGGCGGCATTCTTGCGCGGCTTGGGGTCGGCCATCAGCCGGTGCAGCGAAGGCAGCGAGAAAGCGGCGGTCTTGCCGGTGCCGGTTTGCGCCAGCCCCAGCAGATCGCGCCCCTGCAACAGCGCGGGGATAGCCTGCGTCTGGATCGGGGTGGGGTCGTTGTAACCCTTGGCTTCAAGGGCGCGCAGCAAAGGCTCGGCAAGGCCGAGGTCGGAAAAATAGCTCATGAAAATCTCTTTATGATAAATACACGGGCGCGGCGCTCCGGATCGGGCGCGCGCGGCCAAGGGTTCTAAAAGGCGACCCTGCGTGAAAAGGAAGCATCCGGCGGTGTGACCGTTCGTCGGGAGCGGGCCGCCGGGAGAGGCGGGCATCACGCTGCTCAAGACTGCGGCAGGTCAAGGCCTCGCGCGCCGGTCGATGGCGGGCCTATAGATGCGATTGCCTCGCAAAGCAAGAAAATTACGCGCCGCCCGCAGACGGGCCACAATCCGCCCCCCAAACGCACGAACCCCCCACATCACGCGATGCAGGGGGCCCGGTTTTCGCGAGGGTGGCAAGAAAGGCTTAGTGGCCCTTCTTCTCCGCCCAGATATTGCGATAGCACATATAGGCCAACACGCTGGCGAACAGCAGGAAGCCCAGCACCGGCCAACCTGTCTGGTGGCGCTTTTCCAACGAAGGCTCGGCGGTCCACACCAGGAAGGCGGCAACGTCGGTGGCCATCTGTTCGACAGACGCCTTGGTGCCATCCTTATAGCTCACCTGCCCGTCGCTGGTCAGCGGGGCTGGCATGGCGATGTTGAGGTTGGCGAAGTAGGGGTTGAAGTGCAGCCCATCGGGGGTCTTCGCCTCGGGGAACTGCTTGAGCAGCGCCGCGGGCTGATCCTGATATCCGGTCAGCAGCGAGAAGACATAAGCCGCCCCGCCATGACGCGCCTTGGTGATCAGCGACAGATCGGGCGGGCTGCCACGACCGCCATAGACCACCGGCGGGAAGTGGTCGGTCGCCACGCCAGCGGTCGTCTTCAGCTCGCCGGTGGCGGTGTTGTAATGCGGCACCTGCACCTTGGCGGCGATGGCTTTTACCTCGTCGGCATTATAGCCGAGCTGGGTGAGATCGCGGAAAGCGACATACTTCAGCGAGTGGCAATTGGCACAGACCTCGGAATAGACCTGAAACCCTCGCTGCAGCTGCTGGCGGTCGAAACTGCCAAAGGCGCCGTCCGACTGGAGAGCCAGCTCCTTGGG
>CAIWFP010000516.1 GCA_903911985.1 uncultured Sphingomonadales bacterium | reverse complement strand
GGCTCGGGGATGGCGATTGCTCTGGACAAGCGGTTGCCGGTGGCCGCCGGGCTGGGCGGGGGCTCGGCTGATGTTGGCGCGGTGTTCCGGCTGGTGGAGGCGGCCTATGGTCTGCCCGGCGACTGGCGGGAGCGGGCGGCAAGGCTGGGCGCGGATGTGCCCGCCTGTGTGGAGAGTGTGAGCGTGCTGGGGCGCGGCACCGGCACGGAACTGGAACCCGCCCCCGCCGACCTTGCCGGATGCCCGGTATTGCTGGTGAACCCAAGGGTGCCGCTGCCCACGGGGCCGGTGTTTCGCGGTTGGGACGGGGTGGACCGGGGGCCGATGCCGATGGGCTCTGCCCGCGAGGTGGCCCTGAGCGGGCGCAACGATCTGGAGGCGCCCGCGCTTGCCCTGTGCCCGGTGGTGGGCGATGTGCTGGCTGAACTGGCGCAAACGGGGGCCTTTGTCGCGCGCATGTCGGGCTCTGGGGCGACCTGTTTTGCCCTGTTTGACGATTGGCGGAGTTGCGAGGAGGCCTCGGCGCGGATTGGCGCGACGCATCCGGGCTGGTGGCGGCTGGCGGGGCGCTTGCGGTGATGGCGCAGGATGGTGCCGGGGAGCAGGCGCCGTGGCGGTTGATTGGAACCCCGCGTTTTGGCGGGGTGCTGGTGGTGGCGGATCATGCCGGGTGGGCCGTGCCTGGGGATATCGAACTGGGTGTGGATGCGGCCCTGATGCAGGAGCATATCGCGCAGGATATCGGCACCATGGCGGTGGCGGAATTGCTGGCCGCGCGCGAGGGGACGGCGGCTTTTGTCGGGCGGTTTACCCGGCTGGCATGCGATCTTAACCGCGACGGGGATGCGCCCTGTCTGGTGCCCGGCAGCAGCGACGGGCATGATATTCCCGGCAATCGGCTCGATGCGGATGGGGTGGCGGCGCGGCTCGCGCGGTTTCACCGGCCCTATCACGCCAAGCTGGAGCAGGTGCTGGAGGCGGCGGCCCCGGCGATGATCCTTTCGCTGCACAGCTTTACCCCCCGGCTGGCCAGCCGCCCCGAGGTGCGGCGGCCCTGGCAGGTGGGGGTGTTGTATAATGACGACGACCGGCTGGCGCGGCTGGCCATTCCCCTGCTGGCGGCCGAGGGGCTGGTGGTCGGTGATCAGGAGCCCTATTCCGGGCAGGACCTGAATTATACGATGAACCGCCATGCCGAGGCGGAGGGGAGGCCCTATCTCGGGGTGGAGATACGGCAGGACGAGATTGCCGATGCCGCCGGGCAGGCCCTTTGGGCCGAGCGGTTGGCGCGGCTGTGCCGGAGGCTGGCGTTGGTTTGATTTAGGCGCCTGAATCTGGCGCCTGAATCTGGCACCTGAATCTGGCACCTGATTTTGGGGCCTGATTTTGGGGCCTGAGGGGCCCCGCGTAGAGCTTATGTTTAACACTTGACCGGCATAGCTGGTGGCCGGGATTCGGCGGGCTCGCAGGGTCCGCTGGACCGGGGCAGCTTGACCGGAGTCGCGTTTGGTTGAACACAGGCGCGGGCGGCGGGGCATCCCTGTCACCGGGGGCATGTCATCCGGCGCCAGTATCCGGTGCCAGTATCCGGTAAATGTCATCCGGCGCCAGTGTCCGGTGCAGGTAATCCGGGTCGGTAATGGGCGTGGGGCCCGAAAGAGCGAAAGAGCAGATGTTAACGCGCTTCATAGATACCGCCAAGCTACAGGCCGCGCTGGCGGCGCTGCTCTCGCTGGTCTCTTGCCAGCATCAGGATGATGGTGGCAGCGCCAGCAACGATGGCGCGGGCGACGAGCCGCTGGGCGAAATGATCTCATGCGCGGTCAATGGGTCCAGCGTGTTCAACGATGATTGCCGGCTGGAGCGCGAAGCCGGCGGGCTGCTGGTGATCCACAAGCCCGATGGCGCGTTCATCCGCCTGCGCATGAAGCCGGGCGGCGCGGTGGATACGGCGGACGGGTTTCTGACGGCCACCTCGCATGCGGCGCAAAATGGCGGCACGGCGGTGGATGTGGGGGACGATCACTACATCATCCCCGCGCCCAGCGCCGATAGCCTGCCAGCCAATCCGCCCGCCGACGGGGCGAGCGATGCCGCGACAGGGGCTGGCGATGCGCTCAGCCAGTAGCGCGCCTGCCTCTGGCCTTGGCCTTGGCCTCGGCACATGGCCCGCCTTTGACCAACGGGGCGGGATGTGAGTCGCGGAGGCGATTCTTCGGCTCTGGAGCAGATCCTTTCGGTGGCGGCGATGCGTGGGGCCGAGGAGGCGCTGATCGCCGGTGGAACCAGTGTCGAGGCGCTGATGGACCGGGCCGGGCGCGGCGCGGCGGACTATGTCTGGCGGATGGCCGCCGGGCGCCGGGTGACGGTGCTGACCGGGCCGGGGAACAATGGCGGCGATGGCTGGGTGATTGCCGAAACGCTGCGCGGGCGCGGCGTGCCGGTGGTGGTGGTGATGGCGGCCGAACCCCGGACCGATGCGGCGCGGCAGGCACGGGGCGCCTATGGCGGCACTGTGCTGGGCCGCGATGAGGCGGTGGTGGGGGATGTATTGGTGGATTGCCTGTTTGGCAGCGGCCTGACCCGCCCCCTGGACGAGGGCGATGCGGCGCTGCTGGGGAGGCTGGCGGCAGATCACCCCTATCGCGTGGCGATTGATGTGCCCAGCGGCGTGGATAGCGATACGGGGGTGTGCCTGAACGAGGGCCTGCCGAAATGGCAGCTGACCCTGGCGCTGGGGGCGTGGAAATATGCGCATTTCCTGATGCCCGCCGCCGCCAGCATGGGCGCGGTGCGGTTGGTGGATATTGGCTGTGGCGGTGTTGCCGGGGCCTCGGTGGTGTTGGCTGCCCCCGTGCTGCATGCGCCCGCGCCCGATGCCCATAAATATGCGCGCGGGTTGCTGGGCGTGGTGGCGGGCGGAATGCCCGGCGCGGCGCTGCTGGCGGCACGGGCGGCGCAAGGCGCGGGCGCGGGCTATGTCAAGCTGATGGCGCCGGGGGTTCCCGGGGGGCTGGCGGCGGATATGGTGCTGGAGCTGGTGCCCGGGGTGCGGGATCTGAAGGCGCGGCTGGATGACGCGCGGCTGTCGGCGCTGCTGGTGGGGCCGGGGCTGGGGCGCGGGAGTGATGCGGTGGCGCGGTTGAAGGCGGTGCTGGGGCTTAGAAAACCGGCCGTGATCGATGCCGATGCGCTGATGGTGCTGAGCCCGAAGATGGTTCGGGGGAGCGAGGGATTGATTGCCACGCCCCATGGCGGCGAGCTGGTGGCGCTGGAGCGGGCTTTTGGGCTTTCCGGCGCGGGCAGCAAGGTGGAGCGGGCGGGCGAACTGGCGCGGGGCGCGGGGCTGGTGATTGTCGCCAAGGGGCCGGATACGGTGATTGCCGCGCCCGATGGCCGGATCGCTTGCGCGCCGCGTGCCTCCAGCTGGCTTTCCACCGCCGGTACGGGGGATGTGCTGGCCGGGTGCATCGCCAGCCGACTGGCTTGCGGGGTTGAGGCTTTTGCCGCCGCCTGCGAGGGGGTTTGGCTGCATTCCGGGGCCGCGCGGGCGACGCCGGGACCTTTTTCCGCCTGCACGCTTGCCGAGGCGGTGCCGGGGGCCTACGCCGCCGCGCTGAGCTAGCCTGCCCGATTGCGGTGGCGGGAACGTGCCGGGCGGATTGCGCTGGCCGCCAAGTGAGGCCCCCTGTGACTGATATGTGTGACTGATATGACCGACAACAACACCATAATCCGCATCGCCGCCAAGGGCGATGGCGTGACGGGCGATGGCCGCTATGTGGCGGGCGCGGCACCGGGCGATGTGCTGCGCGAGGATGGATCGCTGCAGCGCGGGGCGAATTATGTCGTGCCGCCATGCCGGCATTTTGGAGCATCGCGCGAAAAAGTGGGAACCGGTTTTTCGTCACCAGCGATGCGATCACAGGAACCCAAATGTGGCGGGTGCCAGTTGCAGCATCTGGGCGAGGCGGCGCTGGCTTCCTTTGTGACCGACCGGGTGGTGCATGGCGCTGTTGGCCAGGGGTTGGCGCCGGAAAAGGTGGCGCCAGCGCATCTCTCGCCGCCGGGCAGCCGCCGCAGGGCGAGCCTGCATGCCGGGCGCGTCGGGGGGCGGATTGCGCTGGGCTATCGCGAGGCGGGATCGCACACCATCGTCGATCTGGCCGAATGCCCGGTGCTGGTGCCGGAACTTGCCGCGCTGCTGGGGCCTATCCGCCGGTTTCTGGCGCGGCGCGATGGGCGGCTGGCGGTGGATGTCGAATTGTCGCTGGCCGATCAGGGGGCGGATCTGGCGCTGAAGGGGCTGACCGTTGAAGGCTTGGCGCAGACCGAGGCCTGTCTCGATTTTGCCCGCGAATTGGGCCTTGCCCGGCTGACGCTGGATCAGGGCTATGGGCCGGAGGCGCTGTGGGAGCCGGAGCCGGTGACGATTACCTTAGCCAGGGAATCCGGGGGTGGCGTGCCGGTGTCGCTGCCGCCGGGGGCGTTTTTGCAGGCGACGGCCGATGGCGAGGAGGCGCTGGTGGCGGCGGCGCGCGAGTGGCTGGCGCCGGAACTGCTCGGCGTGAATGTGGTCGCGGATCTGTTCTCGGGGCTGGGCACCTTTGCCTTTGCTCTGGCCGGGGCTGGGCGAGGGACGAAGGTTCTGGCGGCAGAGGCCGACCGGGCTGCGCATCTGGTGTGCAAGGGCGCGGCAGGGGTGGCGATGCTGCCGGTGT
>CAIWFP010000515.1 GCA_903911985.1 uncultured Sphingomonadales bacterium | reverse complement strand
TTGCCCTTCACCACCACCGGATAGCCCATCTCCCGGGCCACCGCGATCGCTTCCTCGCTGCTGCTGACGCGCGTGAATTCGGGCACCATCAGCCCAATCGAGCGGGCAAAATCGGCCATGCGATGCTTGTCGCGCACCAGACCATACTGGCGATCGGACAGGCGGGGATAGATCTTGGCGGACCGACGCAGGGTTTGTTGGCAGGCGCCAATAGCCTCCTCGGCAACGGGCAGGATCCAGCTGATACTCTCGTCGCGATCCAGAGCGCGCAACTGCTCGGCAAAGGCGGGCGTGTCGAAACCGTAGCCCACCACCGAGCGCACCCAGCGCGGCAGAGGCTTGGAAAAGGGCTCCGCGGGGTCCTGCACAATCAGCACATCAAACCCGGCCTGCACGAGATGTTCGGCCAGATAGAGCACCATCGCCCAACCTGGCGCGATAATCGCCACCGTGTCGGTCTGGCTCTTGCTACTCTTGAAGGCTCTCGCCCAACTGATGGCCGCCATTGCTTCCCTACCGACTGTTGTTATCGAATTTTCCGTGGGGGGCGCCCCTTGCCGCAGCAGGAGCGATCGACCGAAAAACTTCTCAACTCTGGGCGTAAGTTAGGGAGGAGTGCTTAAGGTTAGGCGAGGATTAATGGTTAACGGGAACGCAAAACGGAGCGTGACCGCCTGAGGTCACGCTCCGTCTATTCTTCCCCGCAGGTGGCCGCGAAGGCGCTGCCTAGATATGAATCGCCCGGCCATAGGCGGACAGCACGCTCTCGTGCATCATTTCGCTCAGCGTTGGATGCGGGAACACGGTCTGGATCAACTCGGCCTCGGTGGTCTCCAGCGTCCTGCCCACCACATAGCCCTGAATCAGCTCGGTAACCTCGGCGCCGATCATGTGGGCGCCCAGCAATTCACCGGTTTTCGCGTCGAACACGGTCTTGATGAAGCCTTCCGGCTCGCCAAGCGCGATGGCCTTGCCGTTGCCGATGAAGGGGAAATTGCCCACCTTCAGCTCATGTCCCGCCTCTTTCGCCTTAGCCTCGGTGAGGCCGACGCTGGCGATCTGCGGATGGCAATAGGTGCAGCCGGGGATGTTATTGCGGTCCAGCGGGTGGGGATGGACCTCGGTGTTGCCCAGTTCCTGCGCGATGGCCTCGGCGGTGGTTACCCCTTCGTGGCTGGCCTTGTGGGCGAGCCATGGCCCATCGGTCACATCGCCAATGGCCCACACGCCCTTCACATTGGTGCGGCCATAGCCATCGGTCTTGATGTGGGAACGCTTGTCGGGTTCGATGCCGAGATCTTCCAACCCGATATTTTCAACATTGGGCACAATGCCAATGGCGACAATCATATGGCTGAATTCAGCCTCGCTTACCGTGCCATCCCTGGCCTTCAGCGTGGCCTTCACGCCTGAAGCTCCGGCCTCAACCTTTTCAAGGCTGGTTGAGGTATGGATGGTAATACCCTGCTTCTTCAACGCCTTTTGCAGGAAGGTGGAAACGTCCACATCTTCCACCGGCACGATGCGGTCCAGCATTTCCACCACGGTCACATCGACGCCGAGGTCGTTGTAGAAGCTGGCGAATTCGATGCCGATGGCGCCCGAGCCCAGAAGCAGCAGCCTGGTCGGCAGCTCCTTGGGCGTCATGGCGTGGCGATAGGTCCAGATGCGTTCACCGTCCGCCTTGGCCCCATTAGTAATGGAGGGGGGCAGATCGCGTGCGCGGGCACCGGTGGCGACGATGATGTGTTTGGCCGACAGTTCCTCGGTCTTGCCGCCCACACCCGTCACCGTGATTTTACCGAGAGCGACAAGTTTGCCGGTGCCCATATGCACGGTCACCTTGTTCTTCTTCATCAGATGGCCAATGCCCTGATTGAGCTGTTTGGCCACCCCGCGCGAGCGTTGCACGATGGCCCCCAGATCCGCCTTGGGGTTCTCTACCGAAAGGCCATAGGCGGCGGCGTGCTTCATCTGGTGAAACACCTCGGCCGAGCGGAGCAGCGCCTTTGTGGGAATGCAGCCCCAGTTGAGGCAGATGCCGCCCAGGTTCTCGCGCTCCACAATCGCCGTTTTCAGCCCCAGCTGAGCGCCACGGATCGCCGCGACATAGCCGCCGGGGCCAGAGCCCAGAACGATAAGATCATATTGTTCAGCCACGAAAAACCTACTCCTAAATATCGTCGACTGGCGCCAAATCAACCGCGCCGATATCAACGGGTCTGGGCCGGCCTGTTTCATCCACGGCAACAAAGGTAAACACCGCCGCTGTCACCCGCACCGCGCTTTCCTCGTGGCGATGGCGCCGCCATGCCTCGATGGCGATGGTCATGGAACTGGTTCTCACGCGCCGCAACTCACCAAAAACAGAGATTTCATCGCCAACCTTGACCGGAGCGAGAAACTGCATGCCATCCATCGCCACGGTGGTGGCCCGCCCCTTGGCACGGCGCGACGCCACCAGCCCGGCCCCCATGTCCATCAGGCTCATCAACCAGCCGCCAAATATGTCGCCATAGGCGTTGGCATCCGCCGGCATGGCGGTGACGCGAATGACGGGTTCGCGGCTGGGCAGGTTCACCTCAGGCCACCAGCCCCAGCGGCTTTTCGCACAATTCGCGGAAGGCGGCCATCAGGCGGGCGCCATCGGCACCATCCACCGCGCGGTGGTCAAAGCTGCCGGTGGCGGTCATCGCATTGGCCACGCCAAGCGTCCCGTCCGGCATTACCCAGGGCCGCTTGTCGCCAGCGCCGATGGCGAGGATGGTGCTCTGCGGCGGGTTGATCACGGCGGTAAACTGCTTGATGCCCATCATGCCCATGTTCGACAGGCTGGCGGTGCCGCCCTGATATTCGCCGGGCGCCAGCTTGCCTTCCCGCGCCCGGGCGCCAAGGTCTTTCATGCTCTCGGCGATGGCGGCAAGACTGCGGCCGCTGGCGTCCTGAACGATCGGGGTGATGAGGCCGCCGGGGATGCTCACCGCGACGGAAATATCAGCGCGGCTGTACTGGATCATCTCGTCGCCAGCGAAGGTGACGTTGCACGCGGGCACCTCGACCAGCGCCTTGCCCAGCGCCTTGATCAGCATGTCGTTCACCGACAGCTTGACGCCGCTCTTGGCCAAGACTTCGTTCAGCTCGATGCGCAGGGCGAGCAGCTTGTCGAGGCGGATATCGACGGTGAGGTAAATATGCGGCGCCTGCTGCATCGATTGGGCGAGGCGCCGGGCGATGGTCTTGCGCATGCCCGACAGCTTTTGCAACGTGTGGGGAATGCGATCATCGAGCAGAGTGCGGGTCTCTTCGGCCATGGCCACCGGGACCTGAGCCGCCGCTGGCGCCGAGAGCGAGACAGCAGCAGCGGCAGGCTGAGTAGCGGGTTTGACCGGGGCAGTGCCGGGCGTCGCCATCTCCACATCGGCGCGCACGATGCGTCCGTTAGGGCCAGTGCCGGGGACTGCGGCCAGGTCAACACCCATCCGGGTGGCGATACGCTTGGCGAGGGGGGAAGCAATCACACGATGGTCCTTGCCGATAACGGCAGTGGTTGGAGCGGGTTTTTGAACCGTGGGCGCGCTGGCGACTGGCGGGCTTGGCGCAGGAGCGGCGACGGCGGCCGGCTGCTGAGCTGCCGCAGGTTTTGCCGCTTCCGCATCATCCTCGCCCGTGATGGTGGCGATGACCGTGCCCACCTTCACCGCGTCGGTACCGGCGGCCACGGCGATCGAGGCAATGGTGCCCTCGTCCACCGCCTCGAATTCCATGGTCGCCTTGTCGGTCTCGATCTCGGCGAGAATATCGCCGGATTGCACCGTGTCGCCGACTTTAACCAGCCACCGGGCCAGTTTGCCCTCCTGCATGGTGGGTGACAGGGCCGGCATCTTCAGGGGAATTGGCATGGGTGGCAATAATCCGTTGCGGCAAGCGCCAGGGCTGTGGGGCCTTTTGGCGAAAATGCCCCGTTCCGGCAAGCGGCCAGTGTAAATTGGTTGGGCGGAAATACGATTGCGGCAATGGCATGAACCGCGATACACATGCCTCATGCGTGTCTATCTGGTCATCATGGACGAAACCGACGAAGCGAGGCTGGCCCTGCGCTTTGCCTCGCGCCGCGCGGCCAAAACCGGCGGCGTGGTGCATCTGCTGGCCCTGCTGCCGCGCCAGCCGTTCCACGCCTTCAGCGCGATTGCCGCCACCATCGAGGATGAGGCCCGGGTTCGCGCCGAGCAACTGGTGGCGGGCGCGGCGGGCAGCGTGATGTCGCAAGGCGGGCATATGCCGGCGATCTCGGTGCATCAGGGCGAGGGCATCAAGGTGGTGAGCCAATATCTCGAAGAGCACCCGGAAGTGCAGGCTCTGGTGTTGGGCGCTGCCAGAGACGGCGCGCCAGGCCCGCTCATTGCCCATTTTTCGGGACATGGCTCAGGCAAACTGCGCTGTCCGCTTTACATCATCCCCGGCTCTTTGTCGGAAGAGGATGTCGACCGGCTGAGCTAGGCTTTTGCCAGCCTAGCGGCGCTTCCCCTGATGGCGGATATTGGTAGGCCTTCCGCGCTTGCCCATAATCGGCTTGCCTCTCGGCTTTGCCGCCATGCGCCCACCGCGCGGCTCGATTGCGGCGTCGCCATCCTCCAGCTCGAACTTCAGCGCCCCGGTCAACGGGTTGGCCTCGGCCAAACGCAGGCGCAGCAGATCGCCCACGGCAAAGCGCGTGCCGGTTTCCTCGCCCTCCAGCGCCTGTGCCTTTTCATTATAGGAAAACCGCTCGTCCCCCAGCACCGAGACGGGCGCCAGACCATCGCCGCCAAGCCCGATGATCGTGGCGAAAAAGCCGAACCGCTGCACACCGGTAATGCGGCAGGGGAATATTTCGCCAATGCGCGCCGACAGCCAGGCCGCGACATAGCGGTCAATCGTCTCACGCTCGGCGACCATGGCGCGGCGTTCGGCGGCGGAAATGGCGTCGCACACCCGGGCGAGGTCGTCACGGTCGCGGGCGGCAAGGCCGGTGGTCGCGGGCAGATCAACCTTTGGCGCGGGCTGCTCCAGCCCCCAGCCATCCACCAGCGCGCGGTGCACCAGCAAATCGGCATAGCGGCGGATGGGCGAGGTGAAATGGGCATAGCTGCCAAGGCTTAGGCCAAAATGCCCGGCGTTTCGTGGCCCGTAATAGGCCTGTGTCTGACTGCGCAACACCGCCTCCATGATCAGCGCCTTCTCGCTGTCATCGGCAATGTCTTTCAGCATGCGGTTGAACAGGCCCGGCGTAATCACCTGCCCCAGCGCGAGATTGCGATCGAAGGTGGCGAGATAGTCCTTGAGCGCCACCAGCTTTTCGCGGCTTGGCGGCTCGTGAATACGATAGACGGTGGGCTGCACCTTGGCCTCCAGCGCCTTGGCGGCGGCGACATTGGCGGCGATCATGAAGTCCTCGACCACGCGGTGCGCGTCCAGCCGCTCGCGCAGGGCAATGCTGGCGATGCGGCCCTGTTCATCGAGCACCACCCGCCGCTCGGGCAGGTCCAGATCCAGCGGATCGCGGGCATCGCGCGCATGGGTCAGCACCCGCCAGCAATTCCACAAGGCCAGCAGGTTGGGCTCGGCGGTATTGCCGTCGATACGAGCTTGCGCGTCTTCATAGGCGATGACTTCACTGATGCGGACAATGGCGCGGGTGAAGCGCCAGTTGGTAATGCGCCCCTTGTCATCAATGGTAAGGTGGCAGGCCATGGCGGCACGCGGGGCGCCAGCCTTGAGCGAGCAGACATCGGCGGAAAGCACCTCGGGCAGCATCGGCACCACCCGGTCGGGGAAATAGACCGAATTGCCGCGCTTGCGGGCCTCGCGATCGATCGCGCCACCGGGGCGGACGTAGAATGACACATCGGCGATGGCCACCAGCGCGCGGAAGCCTCCGGGGTTGGCGGGGTCGGTGTCCGCCTCGGCCCAGATCGCATCGTCGTGGTCGCGGGCATCGGTGGGGTCGATGGCGACGATGGGCAGGTGGGTCAGGTCTTCGCGGGTTTCGGGCGAAAGCGGCTGTTTGGCGGAAAGCTCCGCTTCTTCCAGCGTTTCTGCGGAAAACACATTGGGAATGCCATGCTTGTGGATGGCGATCAGGCTGAAGGCGCGCGGGGCCAGCGGGTCGCCCAGCAGCTGCGTCACCTTCACGCCCGAACGCGGGGATCGGCCGACAGGTTCGGCCAGCACGAGGTTGCCGACCTCCGCCCCGCCGAGATCGGCGATGGGCTGGGAATGGCGCTCGCGTTTGTCCACCGGGGCCAGCCAAGGCTTGCCCGACCCGTCCAGTTCCACCACGCCGAGGAATTGTTCGCTGGCGGCGGGGAGTTTCTTCATCGGGTGGGCGATCCAGCCGGTAGCCGTTTCCTCGGTGCGGGCCAGAACGCGGTCGCCGGGGCGCAGCGCGGCGATGGCGGCGACGGGGCCTTTACGGGGGCCTCCCCTGCCCTGCGGCCCTGCCCGGCGCTCGACCAGGCGCAGGCGCGGGGGCACGGTGGCGTCGTCGGGCTGCCAGTTGTCGGGAATGGCGATGGCCTCGCCATCCTCGATGGCCACCACCCGCAGCACCGTGACGCGCGGCACCCCGCCCATGGCGTGGAAAGCGGTGCGCTTGCCGTCGATCAGGCCTTCCTCGGCCATGTCCTTGAGCAAGGCCTTGAGCGCGATCTTCTCATGCCCCTTCAGGCCAAAGGCGCGGGCGATCTCGCGCTTGCCGACGGTCTCATCGCTGCTGGCGATGAGGTCGAGGATCTGCTGGCGGCTGGGCAGGCCGTTATCGCCGGTGGAGGCTTTGTGATGATGGGGCATATGCCCGCCTTAGAGCGCATTGGGGCAGAGCGCCAGTTGACCAGCGGTTTTCAGCGCAGCTTTTCCAACCAGATGGTGCGGCGGATGGTTTCGTTGGTAAGGCATTGAACCCGCGCAAGATCATAGGCGGAGTTGGTATAGCCCGATGCAATCTTCTCACATTTCGCGTCGCGGTCCTTGATCCATTGCCGCTGGAGTGCACGCAATTCGTGCTGGCTCTTTTCTTCCAACCGTTGAAAAACGAGCGCCCAAACCGTGTTTAAG
>CAIWFP010000514.1 GCA_903911985.1 uncultured Sphingomonadales bacterium | reverse complement strand
GCAATTCATGGCTGGAATTGCCGAGACATTTCCGGCCGAAATTTTCGTAAACCGGCCATTCGCCGGCAATCCCAACGATCGACCGGTGTTTATCATCGGCATGCCTCGATCTGGTTCGACGCTAGTTGAACAAATTCTCGCCAGCCACCCAGATGTCTATGGTGCCGGTGAAGTGAAGTATCTGAGTCGTTCGCTTGGTACCATCCGCGACCGGTTTCCGATGTTTCCCGCATTCCCCCAGTTGATTGGCAGATTGGCACCGGGACACTACGAATTATTGGCTGAGAACTATTTGAAGGATCTTCTTGCCACAGCAGGTGACGCGACTCGCGTTACCGATAAGCTGTTGACTAACTACTTTTTCGTTGGCTTAATTCATTTGCTCTTTCCGAATGCCAAGATCATCAACACCTTGCGCGACCCCTTGGATACCTGCCTATCGGGTTTCACCAAGCTGTTCAAAGACGCCATGCCGCATAGCTATGATCTGGGTGAGCTGGGCCGGTACTACCGGATGTATGACAAGCTGATGGAGCATTGGCGGACGGTGCTGCCCGAAGGCGTAATGACGACCATCGTCTATGAGGATGTGGTTGCCGACACCGAAACGGCTGCGCGCGGGCTGATCGAATTCCTGGGTTTGCCGTGGAATGATGCCTGCCTGAGCTTCCACAAGTCGGATCGCCCGGTGAAAACCGCGAGTGTCGCCCAGGTGCGCAAGCCCATCTATAAGTCCTCCGTGGAGCGGTGGCGCAAGTACGGGCCCGGGTTGCAGCCGTTGATCGACGCCCTGGCTGACGACGCGGCATAATATAACGAGGGATGTCCGAAGGTGCTGAAACAGATTTTTACCCAGCAGCTATTTGCGTCGCCGCTCATCGGTTTTGAGGTGACCGACGCGGAAATGCTGAATGAGCAGCTGATGGAAGCGATCGATGCGCGGCGTAAGGTAGAGCCCGGAAAGAGGATGAGCAATCATCACGGCTGGCATTCGGAGAACGATCTTTTTGTCCGGCAGGAGCAGGCCTTCAAGAATTTGACCGGCCATATCACCCGGGCGTTGCTGCAGTTGATCAAGAGCACCGTTCCAGCATTTGATCTGGCGCGTCATGATATTGAGGGCGAGGGCTGGGTTAACGTCAATGGCCACAGGGCGCTTAATGTGCCCCATGCGCATGGGGCATACCTGTGGTCCGGTGTTTACTATGTACAGGTTCCGGAAAAATCCCACGAAAAAAGCGGGATGTTGGAGTTTTTGGATCCTCGCAATATCGTCAGTTCTTCGCCACGTTTGCGCCCAAATGTGCTCGCGCCAAAATTTCAGGTTCGTCCAAGCGCGGGCAAGATGTTTATTTTCCCGTCATACCTCGTTCATTGGGTATATCCCAATGAGGAGGAGTCGGAGAGGGTTTCCATTGCGTTTAACGCCAAGATTGTGACCCGCGAGCACAATGTCCTCAACACCGACGCATACGCGTAATTTTATTCCGCCCTTGTTTGATGAAGATAGTCTGGAGATTGAATATGGTTATCCGGCGTAATGCACTGATGGCAAACCTTCCGCTCGCGACATGTGTAGCCATTGGCCTGTTTGCCGTCCCGGGGATTGCGGGCGCTAAAGTCGCTGGCCGACCTGGCGCTGGTGCACCTGGGGCTGCTCCCGCACCGATCACGCGGAGTGATCTCGTTGCCAAACTCCACAGCGTTTTCCAATCGCTCGATACCAACAAGGATGGTTACGTTTCACAGCAGGAGATGGCCGCTGGGCTTGCAGCGGAACGCGCCAGCAGAATCGCCGAGATCCAGCGCCTGCGTTCGGCGGCATTTGATCAAATGGACACCAACCACGACGGCCAGTTGAGCCGTGCGGAATTTCTGGCGGGTGGCCCCGCAATTCCGCCAGCACCGGACGCCGCAACGGTTATTGGCAAGCGCGATACCAACCACGACGGCTCGCTGACATATGAAGAATATGCGGCGCCTGTTCTGGCGGGTTTTGACCAGCACCAGAATGCCCAGGCCAACCAAAACGGCCGCTAATGGTATGAAACTGCGGGCCGCACTGGTCATCAGTGAATGAACAAAATAGGGCACGGGTCGATATGGCCCGTGCCCCATTCGCATTCGGTCGGCGGGTGTCCTGCCGAAGTTACTGGCTAGCTGTTTAATGGCGCCGGTTCGGCGACCCGTTGCGCCTCGGCAGCCTGACGCGCCTGATTGATCTCGCGAACCACACTGATGAGCTTGTTTACATGAACCCGCACATCCGGCGCATAGGCCGAGACCATGAACGGGGGAATTATGAATTGCGGAAAGCAATTGCTGGACGACAAATTGTGGATGGCATGAATGGCGTCAATTGAGCGCGATTCGTAAAAATTGATCTTGGTGTGCAGCAATGCCTGACGGGTAAATTCCCGGTCCTCAAACATCGTAATGTCCGAGAATTTCACCTTTTCCCACAATGCCTTGGTATAAACAAACGACCAGCCAAAGCAGAGGTGAATCAAGGGGATGTTCAACTTCGCCAAGTCGACCATCTGCGTGCCCCTTTGGCCGAACTGATAGGCCGGACCCTTTTTGACGCGGGTTTTGTAATAGCCGAAATGGCCGGTATTGAGCTGATAAACGAAAAACCCGCTCATGATCGATAGTTCGCAGCCGCTCTCGGTAATCGCCTTCACCCGGTTGGCGACGTAGTCCGGTCCGTAATAGTCATCGTCATCGAAGTTGACGATGATCTCGCCGCTGGCCTGTGCGATCATCTGGTTACGCTTTTCGCCCAGGGTAACCCGGTCTTTGCTGTAGATGTATTTCAGCTTGTCCCAAGAGCAGTTCTGAAGCTCCTGGGAAGGAACGTCGCTATCGTCGAGCACAATCCACTCGAGATTGTCGTAGGTTTGCGCGCGCGCACAGGCGTGGATAGCCGGCAAGAATGCCTCGCGGTTCCACGTGCCGGTAATGATCGTGACTTTGGGGTTGGTCATCTGTTCGCGCAGCTCACATAAAAGGAAGGATGTGGCGGTTAAAGGGCCGGGAAACCGTCCTTCGCCACCGGACGATAGCGGGGGGTTTTAGCGTGGCGGAAAGGCCTGTCAAAACAATCCGGCATCCACTTCGCCTTTCAGCCAGACAGCGGCTGCCACTGGCTCGCGATCTGCGGAAAACCCGTAGGCTCAGTGAAAATCCCGCGAGCGGGGAAGCACATCAATGTCGCGCGGATGGCGGGCCGGTTGCGGTTCGGGTGTGTATGGTGGCGGGCCGCTGATACTGGTCGCCCCGCCATTGACCCCCCGCGCGGACAAATGGGCAAGGGCGCTGGTGCGGTCGTGAATCGCCTTGGCCATCACATGGATCACCCCTTCGGGGCTACGCTGGACCTCGCCTTCCACCAGCATCAGCCGGGCGCCCATCACTGCGGCGCGCATGCGTTCGAAATCGCTGGCCCACAGCACGATATTGGCAATTCCACCCTCGTCCTCCAGCGTGATGAAGATGGCGCGACCCTTGCCCGGCCGTTGGCGGACCAGCACCACACCCGCAATCTTCACCTGCGCGCCCGCCTTCGCCTCGCGCAGATTGGCGCAAGGTTCCACGTCCTCGGCATCGAACAATGCCCTCAACACTGCCATCGGATGCGCTTTCAGCGAGAGGCGGGTGGTGTGATAGTCGCCCGCCACGGACTCCCCCAGCGACAGGGCGGGCAGGGCCACCTGTGGTTCCGTTCCTAGTTCGCTGGCCGGGGCAGCCTGTGACCGCGATTCGCGGGCGGCGGCGAACAGCGGCAACTCGCCAGTGGGCACCCGCCGCGCCTCCCACAAGGCGGCCCGCGAATTCAGCCCCAGACAGCGCAGGGCATCGGCCTCGGCCAGCAGGGTCAGGGCCCGGCGGGGAAGATCCGCGCCCGTGGCCAATCGCGCCCGGCGGGCGAGGTCCTCCAGATCGCGGAAGCGGCCAGACCCCCGCGCGGCCACAATCGCCTCCGCCCAAACCTCGCGAAAGCCGGTGATCTGCCGCAGCCCAAGCCGCAGCGCGAGCGTGCCATCCGCGCGGCGTTCCAGCGTGCAGTCCCAATGGGAATGGCCAGCATCGATGGGGCGCACCTCCACCCCATGCTCGCGTGCATCGCGCACCAGCTGGGCGGGGGCGTAAAAACCCATCGGCTGGGAATTGAGCAGGGCGGCGGCGAACACTACCGGGTGGTGGCACTTCATCCACGCCGAGACATAGACCAGCCGGGCGAAGCTCTGCGCGTGGCTTTCGGGAAAGCCATAGGCGCCGAAACCCTCGATCTGGGCAAAGCACCGCTCGGCGAAGTCCTGACCATAGCCGCGCGCCACCATGCCGCCGACCAGCTTGTCGCGATAGGTCTGGATGGTGCCGAGATTGCGAAAGGTCGCCATGGCCCGGCGCAAGCCATTGGCCTCGGCCGAGGAGAAGGCGGCGGCGGTGATGGCCAGCCGCATCGCCTGCTCCTGAAAGATCGGCACGCCATAGGTCTTGCCCAGCACGTCCTTCAGCTCGTCAGGGTCGTGCGGCGGGGCGGGGCTGGGGTATTCGACGCGCTCCTCGCCACAGCGGCGGCGCAGATAGGGGTGGACCATGTCGCCCTGAATGGGCCCCGGCCGCACAATCGCCACCTGCACCACCAGATCATAGAACTCAGCGGGGGCCAGACGCGGCAGCATGTTCATCTGCGCCCGGCTCTCCACCTGGAATACCCCCACGCTGTCCCCCTTTTGCAGCATGGCATAGACCGCCGGGTCATCGGCCTTCAGGTCGACCTCCAGATCATGCTCGCCCAAACCATGCTGCCGCATCAGGGCAAAGCCCTTGGCGATGGCGGTGAGCATGCCGAGCGCCAGCACATCCACCTTCATGATGCCCAGCGCGTCGATATCGTCCTTGTCCCACTCGATGAAGCTGCGCCCCGCCATGCCGCCGTGGTGGATGGGCACGGTCTCGTCGAGGCGCCCCTGTGTGAGGACAAAGCCGCCGACATGCTGCGAGAGATGGCGCGGGGTGCCCAGCAGCTGCCCGGCCAGATCTGTGAGGCGCTGGATCTCGGGGTTGGCGGGATCAAAGCCTGCCTCCGCGACCCGTTCAGGGCTCAGCGCGCCATCGCGCCCACCGCTGCCCCACACAAGGCCGGTGAGGCGCTGCGTTACATCCTCTGTCAGCCCCAGCGCCTTGCCCACCTCGCCCAGCGCCCGGCGCGGACGATAATGGATGACCGTGCCGGCAATCGCCGCCCGCTCGCGGTCATAGCGCCGATAGATATACTGGATGACCTCCTCGCGCCGCTCATGCTCGAAATCGACGTCGATATCGGGCGGCTCGCGCCGTTCTGGCGACATGAAGCGCGAGAACAGGAGGTCGTGCTCCATCGGGTCCACCGAGGTGACACCGAGCAGGAAGCACACGATGGAATTGGCCGCCGACCCGCGCCCCTGACACAGAATGCCCTGCGAGCGGGCATAACGGACGATATCATGCACGGTGAGGAAATAGGGCGCGTAGACCTGCTGGCGGATCAGGGCGAATTCCTCGTCGATCAGCCTTTGCGCCTTGGGCGGCAACTGGGCGCCATAGCGGGTGTGGGCGGCCTCCAGCACGATATGCTCCAGCCAGTCTTGCGCTTCCCATCCGGCTGGCACCGGCTCGTGGGGGTATTCGTAGGATAGCTGATCGAGGCTGAAGGCGATGCCGGCGATGAACCGCCCGGTCTCTGTCAGAGCCTCAGGGCAGGCGGCGAAGAGGCGGGCCATCCGGGCGGGCGATTTCAGATGCCGCTCGGCATTGGCGGCCAGACGGCGCCCGGCGGCCATCACCGTGGTGCCAAGGCGGATGGCGGTGACCACATCATGCAGCGGGCGGTCCTGCGCTGTGGCATAGAGCGGCTCGTTCACCGCGATCAGCGGCACCCCGGCGCGCTGGGCGATAGCACGCAGGGTGGCAAGGCGGCGCGCGTCATCCCCGCGCCGGGGCATGGTGGCCCCCAGCCACACCGCATCCGGCGCGCGGGCGGCGAGGCGGGTGAGCAGTTCCGCCAATTGCGCGGGCGGGGCGAGACCGAGCGGCGGCAGATCGACGGCGGGGGTATAATCCACCGGCGCGCCATGCGCCTCGCCTCGCGTATCGGCGGTGGAAGCGGGCAGCACAATCAGCCGCAGATCCTCCAGATGCGCCATCAGATCGGCAAGAGCGAGGATGCAGCCGCCCTTTACCGCGCGCAGATTGCCGCGCGTCAGCAGGCTGGTCAGCCGCCCCCAGCCATGGCGCGTGGCCGGATAGGCGATGATGTCGGGCGTGGTATCGGCAAAGACCAGCCGCGCGCCGACCACAAGGCGGAAGCCTTCGGGCGCGGCATGGCCATCGCGCAGTTCCTTTGCCGCCACATGGGCGCGCACCACGCCCGCCACGCTGTTGCGATCGGCCAGACCCAGCCCGCTCATCCCCAGCCCTGCGGCGGTGCCGACCAGCTCGGCGGGCGAGGAGGTGGCGTGGAGAAAGGAGAAATGGCTGAGCGCAGCCAGTTCGGCATAGGCTGGTGGGGCGGGCATGATGGCGCCTCAGGCGAACAGGCCGTGCAGATACCAGCGCCCCATCGGGCGCTGTGCCTGCGGGTTGGTGTCGGGCTCAATGCCAGGCCCAATGCCAGGTCGCGCGGGAGATGGTGGGAGGCGAAACAGCCAGAAGCGGTGCCCCGCGTCATCCTCCACCCGGTAATAGTCACGGGTGAGGGCGCTGGCGTTTGCCGACCCGCCAAGATGCCCCCCCTTGCGGCGCCACCATTCCGGGGCGATGCGTTCCGGCCCTTCGGCGCGGGCCACCGTCCACGCGCGGCCACGCCAGTAAAAGCGCCGGGGTGCCGCATCCTCCAGCCCCGGGCCCAGCCCCGTGAGCACTTCCACCGGCTGGGGCGGGTCGAATAGCAGCAGCGGGCGCGTTGGCGGCTCTTGCGGCTGTGGGGCGGGCCATGCGGCGGCAGGCGCGGCTCCGGCAAGAGGGACGAGGGTCGCCTCGCGCTCGGGGCTATGGCTGTTGCCCGCGGCAAAGCGCAGCACCCTTTGGGGCCCATGGCGCACCGCGAGGCGATCAAGCAGCGGCGTGAGCGTGGGATGGGTGGAGGCGGATGGCGGCCCCTGTTTGCCGGGGCGCGGCATGCCTGATTGGGGGGCACCCGGTTTCTCGCCCGACAGCGAGCCTCCCGCCGCCGCGCCGGAGGGCAGGCCGACCTGCCGGTCCGGCAACACCTCGGCGCGGGGCACGGCAAGGGCGATGGCGTCAAAGCCAAAGCCGGGATCGAGTGGATCGGCAAGGCTGTCGATCCGCTCGGCGAACAGGCGGGTGATGAGGGGCACATCGCGGGTGGGCACGGCGCATTCCACGGTCAGCCGGGCAATATGGCCATCGCAGCGCGCGAGGGCGAGGGTGAAGGCCCGCCCGCCCATGCCCCGCTGCGCCAGTTCCGCGACAACCTCCCGCGCCAATGCCTCCAGCGCGCAGAGCACATCCTCGCTGCGGGCAATGGGCTCGGCAAAGCGGCGGGTGGCTGCCACTGGCCGGGCCCATGTCAGTGGCGAGAGCGGGGCCTCCTCCTCGCCCAGCAGGCGGGCAAGGCGCCGCACCACCCCGGCGCCAAAGCGGGCCGCCAGCGCGGCACGGGGCAGCGCCGCCACCGCGCCCACATCGTGCAGGCCGGCGCGGGTGAGCGCCTCGACGCAATCGCCTTCTCCCCCTCTCACTCCGGCCAGCGCGGTAATGGGCAGATCGTGCAAGGCCGCCACGCCAAAGCGGGCCAGCGCATGGGCTCCCTCGGGGGTGTTGGCCAGCGCGGGGTTGGCGGTCAGACCCTCGGCGGCCAGATCCGCCACCACGCGCGCCACCAGCGCCGCCTCGCCGCCAAACAAATGCGCGCAGCCGGTGATGTCGAGCATCAGGGCGCCGGGTGGCTCCGGAGGAGGGGGCCAGGGCGCGGCAAAGGGGGTGTAGCGGGTGCAGGCGCGGGCAAGGCGGTGCAGCCACGCGGCATCCCCCGCCGGATCGTGCGGCAGCACGGCCAGATCGGGCAGGCGCGCCCGCGCGGCGGCCAGTGTCATGCCCACGTGAAGGCGCGCCCCAGAACCCGCCCCAGAACCGGACTGCGCCGTGGCTGGCGAGAGCGCCATCAGCCGCATGGCGCCGCGCCGCATCGTCACCAGCGCGAAGGGCGCCTCAGCCGGCACCCGCTCCTCGCGCCGCGCCCGCTGCGCCGGCAACCATGGCAAGTCCAGCGCCAAAAAGCGGCGCTTGCCCATCGGGAGAGGCTCGGGCGGGTTGAACAGTGTCGGTCCCGCGCTCGTGGAAAGAGGCTGTGTCACAATTCCACTCCAGAAACAGATGCAGCCCGTCGCGCCCGCCGCGCTGACGCAGCAGGGTGAGGGCAAAGGCGGGGTGGCTCGGCGCCCTGCCAAAGCTGGTGTCCGAGCCGGTGCCCGCGCCGATGGGCAGGCTGGAGGTGGCCGCAGCCACCTGCCAGCGGCTGTGGGCGGCGCTGGGTGCCACGGGTGCATCCCGGCGCAGCAGCAGCGCCAGCGCCCCGTTCGCCTGTGCCGCCAGCGCCAGACGGCGGCTGGCGGTCAGGTCGAGCAGGGGCTGGCGTCCGGCCAGCTCGATCAGCACGCTGGCTCCGGTTCCTTCCTCGCGCAGGCAATCCAGCCCGGCACGCAGCACCGCGCGCGGATCGGGCAGGGCCAGCAGGGTGATGGCATTCGGGTCAATCCCCAGCATCGCCAGACCGGGCGCGTGGGGGTGATCGCGCGTGCCCGCCTTCTCCTCGCGCAGCCACAGCAGCGGCGGAGGATGGGCCCCAATCTGCTGCCCAGTCTGCTGCCGTTTCAGTTCGGCCAGCAGCAGCGCGAAGGCGAGGGCGGCGGGGGCATCGGCGGGGCTGGCGGCCCATGCCTCGTGCAGGCCCGCCGCGGCAAGGCCACCGCCCAGCCATGCCTCCTCCTGCGCGAAGCCGAGCGTGATCCGGCCCGGGCCGGGCGGTGGTGCCAGTGG
>CAIWFP010000513.1 GCA_903911985.1 uncultured Sphingomonadales bacterium | reverse complement strand
CGACATCGGCTGGGGCCACCAGATCCGCTCCTATGTGTTGCAACCCTATCAGCTGGTGAAGGATTTGCGCACCGGGGTTACCTCCACCGCGCCCGATGATGTGCTGGATGGCGCGCTCGATCCCTATATGGCGGCGGCCCTTTCCCAGCGGGTGACCGGCGAGAAGGTGACCGTGGAGGACGTTGATTGATGCGGTGGCTTGCCGCGCTCGCAGCCGTGGCTGTGCTGGCGGCATGCCATGGCGGTGATGACGCGCGGCGCTCGCCCGCCGCGCGCGAATTTCCGCGCCCGACCCGGCCGATAGCGCCGGAGGGACCTGCTGCCACCGCTCAGGGTGACGCCCAGAGTGGGGCCCAGAGCGAGGCCCAGAGCGAGGCCCGGCGCGATGCGGGGGGCGAGGCGGACTGGGTGATGCGGCTGGCCGGGGTGGGCCCCGGGATGCGTGTGGCCGATATCGGTGCGGGCGAGGGCTATTACACGGTGCGCATGTCGCCCATCGTTGGCCGCCGGGGCCGGGTGCTGGCAGAGGATATCGACGGGCAGGCCCTGTCGCGGCTGGGTGACCGGGTGCAGCGCCAGCGGCTGGACAATGTCTCGATCCAGCTGGGGGACGCGGTTGATCCGCATCTGCCGCCCGCCAGTTTCGACCGGGTGCTGCTGGTGCATGTCTACAATCAGGTGCGCGAGCCCTATGCCTTTCTGTGGCATTTGCGCGGGGGGCTGCGCCGGGGTGGATCGGTGGTGGTGGTGGAGGATGATGCCCCCAATGACCGTTTTGCCATCGCGCCGGGCCAGCTATTTTGCGAATTTTCGCAGCTGGGCTTTCGCTTGATACAATTTGCCACTAAATCGGGTTCTACCGGCTATTACGCTCAGTTCGAGGCGATTGGCGACCGGCCCGAACCCGCGACGGTAAAACCCTGCGCGAACAGTGCAGTTTTCTCGGCCGGACGCGGCTGAGCGATTTTCTGACGAAAGATACAAAGTTATGGGATTCAAGGGGCTGAAGCCGATTCTCTATGGCGGGCGCGAAGTGTGGCCGCTGGTAGAGGGTGGCAAGGGCGTGGCCGCGACCAATCACGCCAGCTCTGGCGCTTGGGCGGCGGCGGGCGGTATCGGCACGGTTTCGGCGGTCAATGCCGACTCCTATGACGCCGAGGGCCGGATCGTGCCGCAGATTTATGCCTCCCTGACCCGGCAGGCGCGCCATGACGAGCTGATCCGCTATGCCATCGATGGCGCCGTGGAGCAGGTGCGCCGCGCCTATGACATCGCCAATGGCAAGGGCGCCATCAACATCAACGTGCTGTGGGAAATGGGCGGCGCGCAGCAGATTCTGGAAGAAGTGCTGGAGCGCACCAAGGGCCTCGTCACCGGCGTGACCTGCGGGGCGGGCATGCCCTACAAGCTGTCCGAAATCGCCCAGCGGTTCAATGTGAACTATCTGCCGATCATCTCCAGCGCGCGGGCCTTCCGCGCCCTGTGGAAGCGGGCCTATTCCAAGGTTTCCGATCTGATGGCCGCCGTGGTCTATGAGGATCCGTGGCTGGCCGGTGGGCACAATGGCCTGTCCAACGCCGAAGACCCGCTGAAGCCGGAGGATCCCTATCCCCGCGTCAAAGCGTTGCGCGACACAATGCGTGCCGAGGGGGTGAAGGATTCGGTGCCGATCATCATGGCCGGCGGCGTG
>CAIWFP010000512.1 GCA_903911985.1 uncultured Sphingomonadales bacterium | reverse complement strand
GTGGGTGCGCGCTCGTCGCGGCGGTCCTCAGGGCGGGGGCGCCGGTCCTCGCGGATGGGTGGGGGGGGACGGGGGCCGCGACTGTCGCGCACGAAGGGGTTGTTGCTCGGGGTGATCATGCCCGGCTCGGAAGGCCGCGAATCGCCGCTCATGTCCTCGCCATCGCCCTGATCGCCATCGAAGCCGCCGCTTTCGCCAGCGCCATTGTCGCGGGCATCGTCACGGTTGCCGTTGTCGCGCGGGCCACGCTCGTCGCGGCGGCGGTATTCGCCAGAACGCTCTGCTGCGCGCTCTGGGGCCCGCTCGCCAGTCCATTCGCCAGTCCTTTCTGGGGCGCGATCCTCACGGTCGCGCCTTGTATAGACCGGCGGCTGGTCAAAGGCAGGGAAATCAGCCTCGACCGAGAAATCATTGCCGTCATCGGCATCGTCGCGCGGCGCGCCTTCACCGTTCTCGCCCCAACGCTCGTCGCGGCGGCCACGGGATTCTTCCTGCCGCACCCGGGTGTCGGCGATGACGCGGAAATAGTGGTCGGCAAACTGGAGGTAATACTCCGCCGTCACGCGATCACCGTTGAGGTGGGCATCGTGGGCCAGCTTGCGGTATTTTTCCAGCATTTGCGGCGCATTGCCCCGCGCCCGGCTGTCAATCCGGTTCAGCTGCTGACCGCCGCCCTGCGGACGCCCGTTGTTACCACGGCTGCGCCGACGGTTGTTATTGTTACCACGGTTATTGTTGTTCAAGGGTCTAGTCTTTCCTAACCCCGGACCGCCGCATGGCACCATGCCAGCAGGCGAACCGATCTTCCCTTCCGCTGGGACTCTCTTTTCAGAGCCATCCGTTCCAACATGTCGCTGGGCAAAGCTGAAAAAGCCGACACCGCCCGCAGATGGTTGGAACGTGCCTGCCGGACGGGAAGCGATCATCCGTCGGCTGGCGCATCGATCACTTACGGGGCCTGCCACAAATTGCCAAGCAAATAATTAACGCTGGCGGGACGTTTCAGGCCGCAGCGCCCACATGGCTCAGCGCCAGAACCCGCGCCCGGCCGGCAAGATCCCGGTACAGGCGGCTGGCCAGCCCCGATGCGGCCGCGATATCGGCCACAGCCTCTGCCTGTGTCGCGCCAATCTCCAACAGAGCCAGGCCATCGGGCGCCAGCAAGGCGGGCAATTGCGGGATGAGGCAAAAATAATCATCCAGCCCCTCCGGCCCGGCGAACAGGGCGCTTGCGGGCTCGTGATCCCGCACGCCAGAGTCCAGTGGGGCATCGGCTTCCACATAGGGCGGGTTGGCCAGAATTAGATCGAAAGGCGCGCCCAGATCGCGCTCCCAGCCAGCCTCATGCCAATCGGCCAGCACCAGCCGCGCGCGGTCCGCAAGCTTCAGGCGACGGGCATTCTCGGCGGCGATGGCGAGGGCCGGGGCCGAGCGGTCTATGCCCACCCCCATGGCGCCGGGCAGGCCATGCAGCACCGCCAGCAGCAGGCAGCCCGAGCCGGTGCCGCAATCCAGCAGTTTTGCACCGGCAATTCCCCGCGCTGCCGCGTGGCCCAAGGCCGCCTCCACCAGCACCTCGCTATCCGCGCGCGGGATCAGCACATCGGGGGTAACGCGGAAGGGCAGGCCGAAAAATTCCTGCTCGCCCAGAATATAGGCCACCGGCTCGGCAGCGGCGCGGCGGGCGATGAGGGCGGCAAAGCCCCCTGGCACAGCGGCGGCCATATGCCGCAGCAGCAGATCGGAGCGGGAGACGCCCAGCGCATGGGCCATGAGCAATTCGGCATCGAGGCGCGCGGTGTCGCCAACCTCGGCGAGCGAGGCCGCCAGCGTGGCGGCACCCT
Source organism: uncultured Sphingomonadales bacterium (assembly GCA_903911985.1). GTDB lineage: Bacteria > Pseudomonadota > Alphaproteobacteria > Sphingomonadales > Sphingomonadaceae > Novosphingobium. The sequence continues at coordinate 1,236 of CAIWFP010000512.1, read as the reverse complement.
CCCGCAGGGCGGCGGCAACCGTCGCCGGGCTACTCACCGATAGAGGCCAGCCGCTTGGCCTGATCCTCGGCGATCAGCGCGTCGATCATCTCGCCCAGCCCCTCGCCCGCCAATATTTCCGGCAGGCGGTGGAGGGTGAGGTTGATCCGGTGATCGGTGACGCGGCCTTGCGGGAAGTTGTAGGTGCGGATGCGTTCCGAACGGTCGCCGCTGCCCACCATTGCCTTGCGGGCTTCGGCTTCTGCTCCGTGGGCCTCGGCCCGGCGCAGATCATAGAGTCGCGTGCGCAGCACCTGCATCGCCTTGGCCTTGTTCTTGTGCTGGCTGCGCTGGTCTTGCTGGATAACGACGAGGCCGGTCGGCAGGTGGGTGAGGCGCACGGCCGAATCGGTGGTGTTCACATGCTGGCCGCCCGCGCCACTCGCGCGATAGATGTCGATCTTCACGTCATTGTCGTTGATCTCGACATCGACCTCGTCGGGCTCGGGCAGCACGGCGACGGTGGCGGCGCTGGTGTGGATGCGCCCGCCGCTTTCCGTGACGGGCACGCGCTGCACCCGGTGGACGCCGCTTTCGAACTTCAGCTTGGCGAAGACGCCTTGCCCGGCGATGTTGGCGATGACTTCCTTGAAGCCGCCGATCTCGTTGGCGTTGGCGCTGATCATCTCGATGCGCCAGCCCATTTGCGCGGCATAGCCTTCATACATGCGATAGAGGTCTGCCGCGAAGAGGGCGGCCTCGTCTCCCCCGGTGCCTGCACGGATTTCCAACATGGCCGGGCGGGCATCCGCCGAATCACGGGGCAGCATGGCGATGGCGAGCAAGTGCTCAGCCTCGGGCAAGGCGACACGCAGTTCGGCCATCTCCGCCTCGGCCATCTCGCGCATCTCGGGGTCATCGAGCGCGGCCAAACTCGCCAATTCCCCCCGCATCGCCGCGACCTTGGCCGCCGCATGGGCAACCGGCTCCAACTCGGCGTAATCGCGGCTGGCGGCGACAAAATCCGCCCCCTCCAGCGTGCCAGACCCCAGCCGCGCTTCGAGTTCCGCAAAGCGGTTAGAGATTTGCCCGAGACGGGCTTCGGAGATGGTCATTCCTTATGCCAGACCCGTCCGCCCATGCCATCCAGCAGAACCGAGCGCGTATATGTGCCGCCAGTCTTGGGATCATCAAATTCGCCAAGCGGGCGTCTGGCCTGTTCGCCGCTTTTCAGATCCTTCACGGTCACTTCGCCCT
>CAIWFP010000511.1 GCA_903911985.1 uncultured Sphingomonadales bacterium | reverse complement strand
ACGTTCGGCCTGCCCCACTTGCGGCTCGTGCAGCGGCATGTTCACCGCCAACTCGATGAACTGCCTGACCGAGGCGCTGGGCCTCTCCCTGCCCGGCAATGGCACGGTGCTGGCCACCCATTCCGACCGCGAGGCGCTGTTCAAACGCTCGGGCCACCTTATCGTCGAACTGTGCCGCCGCTGGTATGAGCAGGATGACGTGACGGCCACCCCGCGCGGCATCGCCACCTTCAACGCTTTCGAAAACGCCATGAGCCTCGATATCGCCATGGGCGGCTCGACCAACACCGTGCTGCATCTGCTGGCGGCCGCGCACGAGGGCGGCGTCAACTTCACCATGGCCGATATCGACCGCCTCTCGCGCCGGGTGCCCTGCCTGTCCAAGGTGGCGCCCGCCAAGGCCGATGTGCATATCGAGGATGTCCACCGCGCCGGTGGCGTCATGGCCATTCTGGGCGAACTGGACCGCGCCGGCCTGTTGCACAGCGACGAGCCGACCGTGCATGCGCCCACTATCGGCCACGCGCTGGACCAGTGGGATATCGCCCGCACCAATTCGCCCGAGGTCCACACCTTCTTCAAGGCCGCGCCCGGCGGCGTGCCCACGCAAACCGCCTTCAGCCAGTCCGCCCGCTGGACCGCGCTCGATCTCGACCGCGAGCATGGCGTGATCCGCAGCGCGCAAACCCCCTTCAGCAAGGATGGCGGCCTCGCCGTACTCTATGGCAACCTCGCGCCCGAGGGCTGCATCGTCAAAACGGCGGGCGTGGATGAAAGCATCCTCACCTTCCACGGCACGGCGCGGGTCTATGAGAGTCAGGACGCGGCGGTGGTCGGCATCCTTGGCAACGAGGTGGTGGCCGGCGACGTCGTCGTCATCCGCTATGAAGGCCCCAAGGGCGGGCCGGGCATGCAGGAAATGCTCTATCCCACGAGCTACCTGAAATCGAAGGGCATGGGCAAGGAATGCGCCCTCATTACCGACGGGCGCTTCTCGGGCGGCACCTCGGGGCTGTCTATCGGCCATGTCTCGCCAGAGGCGGCAGAGGGCGGCCTGATCGCGCTGGTGGAAACCGGCGACCCCATCGTCATCGACATTCCCAATCGCGTCATCAGCGTCGATCTGCCCGATGCCACACTGGCCGCCCGCCGCGCCGCGATGGAGGCCAAGGGCAGGGATGCGTGGAAGCCAAAGGGCCGCAAGCGCGAGGTCTCGCCCGCCCTGCGTGCCTATGCCGCCATGACCACCAACGCCGCCCGTGGCGCGGTGCGGGATGTCAGCCAGATTGAGCGGTGAGGGGTTGAAGGCAAGGGGATAGACTTGGGGGCGTTACGCCCCCAAACCCCCATAGCTGTCTTGGTCGGTGCAGGGCTCTCGGAGTGGCGCCTTGCCGCGCAGCGGCTTTGAATGCCTGCGGCGTGGCGAACCCGCGCTTGGCTGAACCTCAGGCACGACGCCGACAGGGAAGGGGTGCAGGGGCGAGCCCCTGCGGCTTTCTCTTTCCAACCCTTTTGTCTCAATCCGCCTTTCCCGCCCGATCGATCATATCCATAAAGTCGCGGGCGGCGTCGCGGTCCTCGGCGGATTTGAAGGCGACGTCGAGATCGGGTGCCGAGTCCAGCATCACCAGCAGGGCCCACATGGCAAAGCGGCGTCCCCGGTCTTTCTCCAGCCCGAATTCCACCAGCATATGCTCCAGCCCGCTTTCCAGCACGGCGGGGCTGATGGCGGTGATGTCGTCGGTGCCGAAGAAGCGGCGGATCTGGTCGTCGAGGTCCATGGGGGATCCTTCCTTGGCGCGGCGGGGAGCGGCTTTTCGCCTAACCCCCTTTAGGCGACCTCGCAATCCGGGCGCGCCGGAATGGGCGGGGGAATGGGCGGGGCGCCAAGCGCTCCGCCCTCATTTGGCCTCTGCACCCCGGATGAACGGATCAGGCGAAACGCCGCCCGACCAGCGCATCAAGCGAAAACCGCCCGCCGCCCTTGAGGATCAGCGGCAGCATCAGCCCCGCCCAGGACAGATGCGTCGGCCAGGCATCGGGATAGACGAAGATCTCGATCACCGCCGTCATGCCCAGCAGGGCGAGGGCGGCGAAGCGTGTTCCCAGCCCCAGCGCCAGCAGGATGGAGCCGGTGTGTTCCATGATGGTCGCCATCCACGCCGCCGCCACGGGGGGGATCAGCGGCAGGGCATAGTCGGTGCGGAACAGCTCGAATGTCGCGTCGGTGAGGGTGAAAATCCCGGTCACCTTGGTGCGGGCGGAAAGGAAGAATACGCCCGCGATCGCCGCCCGGTTGACGAGCAGCAACAGGCTGTCGACCACGGGATCGGCGGCAAGGGCGGAAAGGCGCTGAAACAGGGCGCGGATGGGTGCAGAGGTCATGGTGATGTCTCCTTGTTGGGCAAGGTGCCCGGCTGGCCGCGCAAGACAGGCCAGCCGGCCAGACCGGCCAGCCCGATCAGCCAGCCGGGTGCCCTCGGCTATGCCGCTCAGCTACGCGGCGTCAGCGAGCCCATGCCCTTGGGGGTCTTGGTCGACGTGCAGGTCCCGGCCTGCACATATTTCCAGCTGTCGCCCTGATAATTGGTCTTGGATGTGCCCGCGCAGCTGGTGCCGGCGCCCGCCTTGCAGTCGTTCTTGCCGGCCAGCGCCACGCCATAGCATTTCTCCATCCTGGGCGCGTCGGCGGCGTGGGCCGTACCCGCGACGGTTGCGGCGAGAGCGGCGGCAATGGCGGCAGCGGTGATCGCGTGGGTCTTGCTGGTCATGGTCTTGGTGGTCATGGAAATGCCTTTCTTCAGCTTGGGTCGTTGGTCTCGATTTGCCCGGCATGGTCAAGCTTGACTGGCCGGTAGATTGCTATTCGGGAGGGCCGCCGGGTTGGTTACGGAAATTATTTTCCACGCGCCGCGCGGCTTGGTGTAACCAGCGGCAACATGTGTCCGTATGGGCTGGAGGGGCAATGCGCGTCGGCGAGGATCAGCTGAAGGCATGGATGATCGCGGGGCTCGCCGGAGACGCCCGCGCCCATGCCGATCTTCTGCGCGCCTTGTTGCCGGTGCTGCGCGCCTTTCTGCGGCGGCGCATGGCGGGTCAGGATGACCAGATCGAGGATATCGTGCAAGACGTGTTGATCGCCGTTCACACCCGCCGCGCCAGCTATGACCCCGCGCGGCCCTTCACGAGCTGGCTGTTTGCCATCGCCCGCTACAAGATGATCGACCATTTCCGGGTGAATGGCCGTACCTGCACCATCGAGGGGCTGGAGGATATTCTGGAGGCCGAGGGCTTTGCGGAGGCCGCCGATGCCCGCGCCGATGTGGCGCGCCTGCTGGACACCATCCCCGCCAAACAGGCCGCCGCCATTCGCGCCACGCGGATCGACGGCCTCTCCACCGCCGAGGCCGCGGCCCGCGCGGGGATCGGCGAGAGCGATGTGAAGGTTTCGGTGCATCGCGGGCTGAAGGCGCTGGCGGATCGGGTGAAGGGGAGCCTGCGATGACCACGCCGATGCCCCCCCGCCCCCGGAATACCGAGGACCTCATCGCCGCGTTGACGCGGGATGTAGCCCCGGTTCATGCCCACGCGCTGGGGCGGCGGCTGGGCGCGGGGCTGGGGCTTGGCGCGCTGCTAACGCTGGTGCTGGTGGCGGCGGGGCTGGGGTTCCGGACCGATCTGTGGGCGGCGATACATGGGAGCGCCTTCTGGGTGAAGGCGCTCTATACGGCCTCGCTCGGCCTGTGCGCGCTGCTGGCCACGGCAAGACTGGCCCGGCCCGACGCGCCCGCGCCGCGCTGGCTGTGGGTGATCGTGCTGCCGGTGCTGGCGCTGGCGATTCTCGGCGGGCTCCAGATGGCGCGGGTGCCGCATAGCCAATGGCTGGCGATGTGGCTGGGGCATAGCTGGAAGGT
>CAIWFP010000510.1 GCA_903911985.1 uncultured Sphingomonadales bacterium | reverse complement strand
CACGAGACCGCCACCGCCTATCGCCTTGACCGTTTCGCCACGGGCCATCTCATCGACGAGAAGGGTCAGGGCGCCCAACCTAACCTTCATTGATGCCCAAGCTTCATTAAACCGCAGCAGGAACACCAAAGATGCGCATACCCTGTCCCTATTGCGGCAGCCGCGATATTGGCGAGTTCGTCTATCGCGGCGATGCCACGCCGGTTCGGCCCGAAAGCGGGGCTGGCGATGCTGACCTTGCCATGTTCGAATACGTCTATCTGCGCGACAACCCGATGGGCCTGCACGAGGAGCACTGGTATCACGCGCAAGGCTGCCGCAACTGGCTGGTGGTGACCCGCGACACGCTGACCCACGAGATCCCCGCCGCCCGCCTTGCCGCGCCAATGGCGCCGGGCGGCCCGGCATGAACCGCCTGTCCTCCGGCGGCCTCATCGACCGCAAGCGCCGTCTGTCCTTCACCTGGGATGGCAAGGCCTGTGAAGGCTATCACGGCGACACGCTGGCCTCGGCGCTGCTGGCCAATGGCGTGCGGCTGGCGGCGCGCTCGTTCAAATATCACCGCCCGCGCGGCATTCTCACCGCCGGGGCCGAGGAGCCCAATGCGCTGGTCACCGTCGGCACGGGCGCCCATGCCGACCCCAACACCCCGGCCACCATCGTGCCGCTGTATGACGGGCTGGAGGCACGCAGCCAGAACCGCTGGCCGTCGCTCGCCTTCGATGTGATGGCGGTGAACCAGCTGGCCTCGCCCATTTTTGTCGCCGGGTTCTATTACAAGACCTTCATGTGGCCGAAGAAGGCCTGGGAAAAGCTCTATGAGCCGCTGATCCGGCGCGCAGCCGGGCTGGGGGCGCTCTCGGGCCTGCCCGATCCCGATAGTTACGACCGCGAACACGCCTTTTGCGACCTGCTGGTCATCGGCGGCGGGGCGGCGGGATTGAGCGCGGCGCTGGCGGCGGGCCGGGCGGGCCTGCGGGTTATCCTCGCCGATGAGGGGTTGGAGCCGGGCGGATGGCTGCTTTCCGCGCGCGCCACCATTTCCGGCCAATCCGCCAGCCAATGGGCCCGCGCCGCCGTGGCCGAATTGCGGGCGCTGGCCAATGTCCGGGTTTTGCCGCGAACCAATATTTTCGGCATTTATGATGGCCGTGAATATGCCGGGGTGCAGCATCTTTGCAGCGGCGCCCCCGCCCCCGGCCAGCCCCGGCAACGGCTGTGGAAAATCATCGCCACCCATGCCTTCCTCGCCACCGGCGCCATTGAACGGCCGATCGTGTTTGGCGGCAATGACCGGCCCGGGGTGATGATGGCCTCGGCAGTGTCGAGCTATATCAACCGCTTTGCCGTGGCGCCCGGCCACCGCGCGGTCGTGTTCACCGCCACCGACAGCGGCTGGCAGACGGCGCGCGATCTCCTGCGGGCCGGGGTCCATGTGGCCGCCGTGGTCGATCCGCGCGGGGGGGCCGCTCCCGCCGACATGACCGGCATCCGCGTGGTGCAAGGGCTGGTGCGCGATGCGCGCGGCTCCACCCTGCGCGCCGCCGATATTCTGCACGACGATGGCAGGGTGGAGCGGATCGACTGCGACCTTCTCGCCATGTCGGGGGGCTGGAACCCGGCGATCGGGCTTGCCGCCCATTTGGGGCAAAAGCCTGTGTGGTCGGACAGGATCCAGTCCTTCGTGCCGGGCGCCATGCCGCCGGGTCTGTCCGCCATCGGTGCGGCCTCGGGCCAACTGGCACTGGGCGGCATTCTGGCCGAAGCCCATGCGGCGGCGGCGGCACTTGCCACCGGGCTGGGCGCGACGGGCGCCCCCGGCGCCCCCGCCCCAGCCCCAGCCACCGCCCCAGCCCCAGTCACCGCCGAGGACGAGGCCTGCGGCGTTGCGCCCTGCTGGCATGTGCCCACCGCCCGCACCAAGGCCTTCGTCGATTTCCAGCATGATGTGACCGACGCCGACGTCGCCCTTGCCGCGCGCGAGGGCTTCACCAGCGTGGAGCATATGAAGCGTTATACCACGCTGGGCATGGCGACAGATCAGGGCCGCGCGGGCCAGCTGAACGGCCACGCCCTGCTGGCCGCGGCCACCGGCAAAACCGTGGCCGAGGCCGGCACCATCCGCGCCCGCCCGCCAGCGCATCCGGTGGCGATTGGCGTGCTGGCCGGACATCATCGCGACGAGCATTTCCGTCCCGCCCGCCTTGCACCCAGCCATGACTGGGCGACAGGCCTCGGGGCCAGCTTTACCGATGCCGGCCAGTGGAAGCGCGCCCAATGGTACAGCCAGCCCGGCGAAAGCGACTGGCTGGAAACCGTCAACCGCGAGGTGAAGGCCACGCGCGGCAATGTCGGTTTTTGCGATGTCTCCACGCTGGGCAAGATCGATGTCATGGGGCCCGATGCCGGGCTGCTGCTCGACCGGCTCTACATCAACAGCTTCTCCACCCTCGCCGTCGGCAAGGCGCGCTATGGCATCATGCTGCGCGAGGATGGCATGGTGATGGACGACGGCACCACCACCCGCTTTGCCGAGGACT
>CAIWFP010000509.1 GCA_903911985.1 uncultured Sphingomonadales bacterium | reverse complement strand
TCCCCGCCCAGACCAAGGGCGATGGTGGCAATGCCCACCCACACCAGCCATTCGCAGAAATAGTTGGGATGACGCGACAAGCTCCACAACCCCCGGTCGCATAGCTGCCCGCTATTGCCCATCCCGCGCCGGAAGACCTGCAACTGCCGGTCGGCCACCGCCTCGCCAGTCAGCCCGAGCAGGACGATGGCCACGCCGGCGGCATCCTGCAGACACCATCCATCAACAAGCCACCCATTGGTCGGGTTATGCGCCGCGATCGCGGCAACCCCGGCGAGCAGCATCGCCGCCAGCGCCTGAATCTGCAAAAACCAGAAGGACCGCGCGGCAAAATCGGCACCCCATTCCTCGCGAAGGGCGGCATAGCGCGGGTCATCGTGCCCCGGCGCGGTGCGGCTGGCGATATGTGCCCCCAGCCGCAGCGACCAGACCAGCACCAGCGCCGCCACCAATATCGCCCTGCGACCCGGGACAGCGCCATCACCCAGCGGAACCAGCGAGGCCAGCGCGCCCGCCGCCCCGGTGGCAAACGACCAGACAACATCGATCCACCCCGAGCGGCCGGGCCGCAGGGTCACCGCCCATATCAGCGCCATTGCCAGGATCAGGCCAAGGCCAATCGCCGCGAAAGAAATTATCGGTTCCATCATCACCCTCACGGCCCCACCAGCGGCTGGACAAGGCGGCCGATCAGGCCGTTCATTCTCATCCGCCCCTCAATCGCGGCGATGCACAGGCACTCGCCATCACCACCCACCCGCAGATGATGGTTGGTGGCATCGTCCGCCACGAACATGTCGCCCGCACCATAGCGCACCCCGTCATCATGGACCGCGCCAAGCAATACCTGGGTAAACTCGCTGCCCCTGTGGCCATGGGCGGGCAGTAGCGTTCCGGCACCCCCGCGCATCAACATAACCCTGGCATGGGGATAGCCTGGCATGTCCACCCGGCTCCACCGCATGCCCGGCGCCAGCCAGCGCCAGCGGCCCAGCCGCCGACCGCGCAGCGCCATGGGCAGAATAACGCCTTCGGGCATGCCAATCGGCAGCGCGGCAGCGTTGCCCAATTCAACAGGCGCGCCCCCCGGCACCGGCAGCGGCCGTTCAATCGCCGCCATCGCCCGGGCCAGTGCCAGCGAGGACAGCGACGCTGGCGGCAATTGCTCCATCAGCGTGCCGCCTGCCACCTCCAGCGCGCCCACCAGCGCGCGGCATGACCCGCAACCCTCCAGATGGACGGCCAGGACCAGCGACGGCCCCGCCCCCAGCGTGCCGGCGGCATGGGCCAGCAAGATGTCCTCGCCGGGGTGGTGGCATGGGGTCACAGAAGTTCCTCCAGTGCCTTGCGCAGGCGGACAACCGCCAGCCGCACCCGCGATTTCACCGTGCCCAGCGGAATATGCAGCTCGCGGGCGATCTGGGCGTGGGGCTGGTCCTCGAAAAAGGAAAGCCGGATGATCGTCGCCTGATCCTCTGGCAAGGACGCCAGCGCGCTGCGCACCGCGCCCTCGCGCTCGGCACACAGGAGAACGGCATCACCCAAAGGCGCGGGGTCTGGCGCGGCGAGGCTGGCAGCAAGGCTGGCGCCATCGCGGTCCAGCAGGGCATCGGCGCGGATGTCGCGCCGGGCGGCGTCAATGCGCAGGTTGCGGGCGATGGCGAAAATCCAGGTGGTGGCGCTGGCCCTTGTGGCGTCAAACAATTCCGCCTTGCGCCACACGCTCAGCATCGCCTCCTGGGCGATCTCCTCGGCGACGGCAGCGGCCATGCCGCCACGCATCATATAGGATTTCACGCGGGGGGCGAAATGCTGGAAAAGCGCCTCGAACGCTCCCCGGTCGCGCGTCCGGGCAATGGCCAGCAGCGCCGTGCTCCACGCGTCGGGCGAAACGGCACGGGGCGCCGGCGCCGGGGGACCATCGGGCACGCTCATCCGGTTCCTCGCAAGCGCGTGGACAGCAGGGTGATAGGTGCCGGGCCTGAAATCATCGATTGTCAGATTCACATGGTCTCTACGTGGCGGCAAGGGGCTTGGATCACCCGCGCCAATTTTTCGCGCTTTTCAGACAAGCGGTGATCCAGCGCGTGACCGCATGCGTATTGACGCTCAAGGGTGGTTTCCCGCCCGTGATCCGCGAGACCACCACACCAATGCCTGCTTCTGCTTCGCGTGCTGCCCAACCGCTTTCGGCCCGACCGCTTTCGATTGCCGTGGTGGGGAGTGGCATTTCCGGCCTGTCGGCGGCATGGCTGCTCGCACGCGGTGGCCATGAGGTAGCTCTGGTCGAGGCCGAGCCCCGTCTGGGCGGGCACAGCCATACGGTCGATGCCCATGGCACGCCGGTGGATACCGGCTTCATCGTGTACAACGAGCGGTCTTACCCCAATCTCACCGCGCTTTTCGCCCATCTCGAGGTTCCGACAAAGCCGGCGGAGATGAGTTTCGCGGTGTCGCTGGACAAAGGGCGGCTGGAATATGGCGGCAACGATCTGGCCAGCCTGTTCGCCCAGAAACGCAATCTGGCCAGCCCCCGGTTCTGGTCGATGCTGCGCGATCTAGTCCGCTTCTACCGCTCGGCACCCGGCGCGGTGAACGACCTTGGGGACATCAGCCTCGACGATTTTCACGATCGTGAAGGTTATGGCAAGGCCTTCCGCGAGGATCATCTCTATCCGATGGCGGCGGCGGTGTGGTCAACACCGGCAGCGCAGATCGGCCGCTATCCCGCCGCCAGCTTCATCCGCTTTTGCGAAAACCACGGGCTGCTGCAATTCACCGGTCGGCCGATCTGGCGCACGGTGGACGGCGGATCGCAGGTCTATGTCGCGGCCTTGGCGAACACACTCAAGGACCGGGTGCACATGGGCACGCCGGTGTGGACGATAAACCGGGTAGCGGACGGGGTGAGGCTGGTCGGCAAAACGGACAAGACCCACGCCTTTGATCACGTGGTCATCGCCACCCATGCCGATACGGCGCTGGCCCTGCTGGACGACCCCAGCGACGAGGAGCGCCGCCTGCTCGGCGCCTTTGCCTATCAGCCGAACCGGGCGATACTGCACAGCGACGAAACGCTGATGCCAAGGCGGCGGGCGGTCTGGTCGAGCTGGAACTATGCCTCGGCCCTGCGCGAAAGTGATCCCGCTCTGTCGGTTACCTACTGGATGAACCGGCTGCAGGGCATCGGCGACGAGACGCCGCTGTTCCTCACCCTCAACCCCTTGCGCGAGCCGCGCGAGGGCAGCGTCATCCACAGCCAGACCTATGAACATCCGCTGTTCGATACGGGGGCCATGGCGGCGCAAAAGGGTCTTTGGTCGTTGCAAGGGCGCCGCAACACCTGGTTTTGCGGCGCCTATTTCGGTGCGGGGTTTCACGAGGACGGGCTGCAGGCCGGGCTGGCCGTCGCCGAGCAACTGGGCGGGGTGCGGCGGCCATGGTCGGTGGCGGAGGAATCCGGGCGGATCCATCTGGGCCCCTGCCCCGCCCCGGCGCATGAAACCGTGTCGTGACCGCCTCCGGCCTCTACATGGGAAGCGTGATGCACCGGCGGCTGCGTCACCGCCCACACCGGTTACGCTATCGCATCTTCATGGCCCTGCTCGATCTTGACGAGATCGATGCGCTGGCCGGGCGATTGCGGCTGTTTTCGCGCGGGCGGTTCAATCTCTTCTCGTTTTACGACCGCGATTATGGTGCCAGCACGGACGAGCCGCTGCGGGGCCAATTGGAGCGCCACATGCGCGCCGCTGGCCTCACGCCCGATGGCGGGCCCATCCGCCTGCTCACCATGCCGCGCATGCTGGGCTTTGCCTTCAACCCGGTCAGCCTGTTCTTCTGCCATCGGGCCGATGGCGCGCTGGTGGCCATCCATTACGAGGTGAACAACACCTTTGGCGAGCGGCATGGCTATTTTCTGCCGGTGAGGCAGGACGGCCAGCCAACCGTGCGCCAGCACTGCGCCAAGGCGTTTCATGTCTCGCCCTTCATGGGGATGGCGCTGCGCTATGATTTCCGGGTGGCGCCACCGGGACCGGGCTTTGCGCTGGGCATCACCGGCAGCGATGCGGCGGGCACGATCATCTCCGCCGCCTTTACCGCCCGGCGCCGCGCCCTCACCGATCGCGCGCTGGCGCTTGCCTTTGCCTCCTACCCGCTGCTGACGCTGAAGGTCGTGGGCGGCATCCTGTGGGAGGCACTTGTCTTATGGATCAAAGGGATAGGCCTGCATGAACACCCAACCCCTCCGACACAGTCTGTCACCATCGTCCACTCAGGCGTCCACTCAGGCGCCCACTCAGGCGCCGCATAGGATGGAGCTGGTGGCGATATCAGGCACCGATGCGGTGGTTCCCGGCACAGGGCATATGGGTTGGCGGCAAGGCTGGCTGGCCCGCGTGGCGGCGCGGCTGGAATGTGGCCAGATCACGATGGTGACGCCGGATGGCACCCGCATCGAACACAGCGGCACCCAGCCGGGCAGCGCGGGGCTTGTTGTGATCCACCGCTGGCGCGCGCTTTACCGTCTGGTGGCCGGCGGCGACATCGGCTTTGCCAAGGCCTATATCGACGGGGACTGGTCGAGCCCCGATCTTGCCGCGCTGATCGCGCTGGTGGCCCAGAATACGGCCGCTTTCGAGGCGGTGATCGGCGGGATGCCGGCGGTGCGCCTGCTGAGCCGCCTGCGCCATATGCGGCGCAGCAATTCCAAGGCCGGAAGCCGCCGCAACATCGAATTCCACTACGACCTCGGCAATGACTTCTACCGCCTGTGGCTGGACGAGAGCATGACCTATTCCGCAGCCCGCGCCGTGCCCCCCGGCACCACGCTGGAGGCGGCGCAGCAGGCCAAGTTGGCGCATATCGTCGGCCTGCTCGCGGTCGAGCCGGGCCACCGCGTGCTGGAAATCGGCTGCGGCTGGGGGGCACTCGCCGCGCGCATCGCCCACAGCGGGGCCCATGTCACCGGCCTCACCCTGTCGGCCGAGCAACGGAATTTCGCGCAACATCTGCTGCACCGGCAGGGGCTGGCCGAGAAGGTGGACATCCGGCTGGAGGATTATCGCGACACCACCGGCCAGTTCGACGCCATTGTCTCGATCGAAATGCTGGAGGCCGTGGGCGAGGCCTATTGGCCAACCTATTTCGAGCGGCTGCGCGCCCGGCTGAAGCCCGGTGGCAAGGCGGTGTTGCAGGTCATCACCATGCACGAGGACCGCTACGAGGCCTATCGGCGCGATACCGATTTCATCCAGCATTTCGTCTTCCCCGGCGGCATGCTGCCCACGCCCGGCATCATTGCCGAACAGGCCCGCAAGGCCGGGCTGGCACTGCTGGGCACGGAAACCTTCGCCGATGGCTATGCCGACACTCTGGCCCATTGGCGCCAACGCTTCACCGCCGCGTGGCCGGCGATTTCGGCGCTTGGCTTTGACGAGCGGTTCCGCCGGATGTGGCACTATTACCTGAGCTATTGCGAGGCGGGCTTTCGCACCCGCGCCACCGATGTCGGTTTTTACGTGCTGGGCGGATAAGGCGGCGGTGCCGATGGTCGCGATGCATGATAGGATGCATAATAGGATGCGCTGGCCAGCGGCGTGGCGCCCCCTTCTGTCACCCCATTTCCCTGTAACCCCACCGGCGGAGACGCGAATGAAGCATTTCAGGATCCTGACCGCTCTGGCGGCAACCATTCTGGCTTGCCTCGGCATGCCCGCGCTGGCCGCCCTGCCGGTGGGCGCCCATGCGCCGGAATTCGTCGCCGATGCCAGCCTTGCCGGCAAGCCTTTCCACTTCGATCTCGCCGCCGCGCTGGCGAAGGGGCCGGTGGTGCTCTATTTCTACCCCGCCGCCTTCACCAGCGGCTGTACCATCGAGGCGCATGATTTCGCCGAGGCCACCGCCGAGTTCGCCCGGCTTGGCGCGACGGTAATCGGGGTGTCGAAGGACGATATCGCCACGCTCAACCGCTTTTCGGTCTCGGAATGCCGCAGCAAATTCGCGGTCGCCTCCGCCGATGCCCGGCTGATCGCGGCCTATCGCGTCAAGCTGCCCCTGCTGGGCGTGTCCAACCGCACATCCTTCGTCATCGCGCCGGATGGCAGAATCCTCTTCGTCTATTCCGCGCTCGATCCGGCGGGCCATGTGGCAAAGACGCTGGCGGCGGTGAGGGCGTGGCGCGCGGCCCATGGCGGTTGACAATCATGGCCAGGCTGAGCGCGCCTGATCGGGCCGCATAGGCGCGCGGGAACAGGGATAGTCCGCGCCCGGCATCTTCGGCCCGCTGGCGCGGCGAAATCTCCGGGCAAGCAAGGCCGAGTGCCAAGCCTGTTGCCCGTCCCGTCAGGCAGAGGGGCGCATCAGCACCGCGTTATAGTCAAAATCGCCGCCGCCACCGGCGCATGGGCCCGGGCGGGTGAAAATGCAGTATTGGCGCGGCCCCGGCTGCCTGTTTACGGATGATACGCATTGATCGAAGGTGAAATTGCCCGGCAATTCCCTCCCGTTCTCATCCGCCGTGATAACGCTGTTGAACCGCCGCTGGTTGGCGGCAAGCGTGGTCCGGGCCTTGCCCCCCTCAAACAATAGAATGGGAACGGGACGGTTCAGGGCACTGTAGGCGGCGGTTGGAACTCCGGGCGGGCGGTAAATTGCCAGACCGCAAAGCTCTGGCCGCTGGCCGGCGAGGATCAACGAGCCGAGCAAATCGCGCCCGGAATTCCAATAAATGTTGAAGGGCGCGCTCAGGCCCACCATCAGGCTCATGGCGCACCACACCGCGCCAAGCGCGCCTATCGCTCGCGTCCGGGATAGGCGCCGCGCCCACGGCCTCATGCGGGCGGTGAGCCATTCCGCCAGATCGACCGAGCCGATGGCCGCCAGAAATATCAGCAGGACCACCGCCACCAGCACAAACCGATATTCCTTGTGCGGCATGGCCGAATGATTGGCGATCACCACCAGCGCAACTGCCATCGGCATGGGAAACCGGCGCGCGCCCGCAACGATGCAGGGCAGCAGCAGCAGGCTGCTCCAGCCCCATATCGAGAGGATCACGGCGAGAAACCACCAGGGCGGCTCTATGCCGAAAACGGTGCTGACTCCCTGCACCAGATTGACGGAAAAATTCGCCCAAACCCAGGCATAGGGTGTCTGGCCAGCCGCCAGATCGGCAACCGCCCCCAGCCCAAGCCCCACCAGTCCGCCCAGCATCAGCGGCGGCAGTGTCGCCCGGGCATCGCGGTTCGGCCCCCACAGCGCGGCAAAGGCGATGGCTGGCGCATATTGGAAACGGGCGATCAGCCCGAGCGCCAGCAGCAGCCCGGCAATGCCGCCTTGTGCCGCATGCCAGCGCCGGCTTGCCTGCGTATCGCCCGGCCCCCGCGCGTCCATGCGCGAAAGCAGCGCGATGGCCGGCACGATCAGCGAGACAGCTATCGCCTCGCTGGCCGCGCGGGGGGCAAAGCAGACGATCTCCACCCAC
>CAIWFP010000508.1 GCA_903911985.1 uncultured Sphingomonadales bacterium | reverse complement strand
TTGATGATCGAGAAGGTGCGGGTAACCGCCATTGTCTGCATCCTTGAGAAGTGGGCTTGGGAAAAGATCTGTGGGTAAAGATCCGTCGCGGCGCCCCTAGCCGGGAAACACCCCAATCGCAAGGCACGGGATGGGCCGGACGAGCCGGAGCGCCGGTTACGCCCTATCCCGCCTTCACCCAGCGGCCATCCTCCTGCTTCCAGAAGGCGCGGGTCACACCCGCCCGCTCGCCCAGAACTTTCCACAAGGCGCGGGCGGGCATCAGGCCGGTCTCGTCAAAGAACAGCAGCGCGCGGGCAAAGCCCCCCCCGCCCTCGGGCATCTCGCGCCACACCCCATCGGCAAAGGCCACCACGCCCGCCCCATTGGCGGCCCCACCCCCGGCCAATTCCGTGGCGAGCAGGATCGGCTGGCGGGCGTCATCTTCGCCTCCAGCCATGCCATTGGGCAGAAAACTCTCCCGCACCCTGCCCCACAGCGTCGCACTCACCCGCCCCAGCAGCGCCTCGTCGCCCGCCACCACCAGCATCCGCTGCCCCGCCGGCAGCGCCTTGGCGGCAATCCGCGCCACGGCCACCTCGGCGGGATCGCGCGAGAGCTGGTAGAAATCGATTTGCATCAGACGGACTCTGGCATCAGACGGACCCTGGCATCATACGGACTCTGGGGCATCAGACGGACCCCGGCATTATCCGGCAGCCTCCAGCACATCGCGCACATAGGCATCGAGCAGCCGCACACCAAAGCCGGTGGCGCCCTTGTCCCATGTCGCGCCCGGCTTGTCGGCCCAAACCGTGCCGGCAATGTCGAGGTGGGCCCAGGGGGTGCCCTTGTCGATGAAACGGGCGAGGAACTGCGCGGCGGTGATGGAGCCACCAAAGCGCCCGCCGGTGTTTTTCATATCGGCAATCGGGCTGTCGATCATCTTGTCATAGACCGGCCCCATGGGAAAACGCCACAGCTCGTCGCCACTGGCCTTGCCCGCTTTGGTCAGGGCATCACCCAGGGCATCGTCATTGGTGAACAGCCCGGCATATTCATGCGCCAGCGCGGCGATAATCGCACCGGTCAGCGTCGCCAGATCCACAATGGCGGCAGGCTTGAACTCCCGTTGCGCCCAGGTCAGCACATCGCACAGCACCAGCCGCCCCTCGGCGTCGGTGTTGATCACCTCGATGGTCTGTCCGCTCAGGCTGGTGACGACATCGCCGGGCCGCTGCGCCAGTCCATCGGGCATGTTTTCCACCAAGCCGCAGATGCCGACGACATTGGCCTTTGCCCCGCGCCGGGCGAGGGCCAGCATGGTGCCCGCCACCGCGCCCGCGCCGCCCATGTCCCACTTCATGTCTTCCATGCCGCCGGGTGGCTTCAGGCTGATGCCGCCCGAATCGAAAGTAACGCCCTTGCCGATGAAGGCGGTGGGCTTGTCGCCCTTCTTGCCGCCATTCCACACCATCGCCAGCAAACGCGGCTCGCGGGCGGAACCCTGCGACACGCCCAGCAGCGCGCCCATGCCCAGCGCGGTCATCTCCGCCTTGCCCAGCACGGTGAGCTCCAGCCCCGTACCCGCCAGCCGCCGCTGGCACCGCGCGACAAAGCTTTCAGGGTAAAGCACATTGGCGGGCTCCGTCACCAGTTCGCGGGTAAACTCCACCCCCTCGGCCAGCGCGGAAGCATCGCCCCATGCCGCCTGCGCCTCTCCAGGCGCGCCCAGCACGGCGATGCGGGTAAGCGAACGCTTCTGCTCGTCCTTCAGCGTGGTGCGATAGCCATCCTGCCGCCAGCCGCGCAGCCTCGCGCCCAGCAGCACCGCCACCACATCCGCCGCGCTCAGCCCACCGCCCGACAGGTCGAGCAGCAACGCCTCCTCGCCAGAGGTGCGATAGCGGGCGACCAGTGCTGCCCCGGCCTTCTCCAAAGTCTGGCGCCGCGCAAAACCATCGGCCTCCGCATCAGCCTTGCCGACACCCGCGCCGATTCCCGCGCCGATTCCCGCGCCGATTCCCACCAGCACCACCCGCGCCAGCCCCCCGGACCGCTCGACAAAACCCTCGAAGATCTGCCCGGGCTTGCCGGCAAACCGCGCCGCCGCCGCGCCCTGTGCCAACACCGGCTCCAGACTGGGCGGCAGGCTGTCCCCGGCGCACAGATGGGCCGTGAGGCGGATGGCGGGGCCAGAGCCGGAGGTGGGAGCGGCGTCGAGGAACTCAATCTGCATTGAAGGCATCCTGTATTGCGGGCTGTATACTGTCTGCTGAATAATGACGGCTGATAATGGCGTTTCGCGTCGCGACGCGAAGTGTCGGCGGGGATTGAACGCTATCCCACCTTGCGGGCAAGTCCAATTTTGCGGGCACCTCGGCAAAAAGTCGGCATAGGCGCCCGCCATCCCGTGCGACGCGGATTGCAGTTAGGCGCGGGCAGTGCGATAGGCAAGCCATGCTCCCACTGTGGTGGCCTTCGGCCCGGTTCCTCGCTTGTCATCCTTCGCGCTCCGCCCCCCGTTGGGCCGGGGGCTTGGCACAAATCGCCACCCTGCGCGGCTCCCGGGCGTGGCTGGCGGGTCCGCTGGCGCTGGCGCTGCTCGGCCATGCGCCTGCCCGGGCCAGCGAAGCGGGTGATTCGCCCGCAACCCTTCCTCTGGCCCAGCCCTCGGCCGAATCCCCGTCCGTGGCCGACCAGCCCGTCAGCTTCGAGGCTGATCAGGTCGATTATGCCGATGCCGACCATGGCGACCTCGTCACCGCCCGTGGCAATGTCTTCCTCCATCGCGAGCATCAATCGGTGCGGGCCGACACGGTCACCTGGAACCGCAAGACCAGCGAAATTCTCGCCGACGGCAATGTGCGGGTGGTGGACGAGGACGGCAACGAGACCTTCACCGACCATGTCGTGCTGAGTGACGATCTGAAAACCGGTGTGATGCAGGACATGCTGCTCCTGCTGCGCGAAGGTGGGCGGCTGGCCGCCACTGGCGGCACGCGCGGCGCCGATGGCAAGGTGCGCATGGATCGCGCCGCCTATACCGCCTGCGATGTGGTGGATGCCAGAGGCTGCCCGACCAGCCCGATCTGGAAAATCACCGCGCGGCGGGTGGTCATCGATGCCGATGGCAAGCAGTTCCACCTCTATGGCGCCCGGCTGGACCTGTTCGGCGCGATAAAAATCCCCCTGCCCGGGCTTCAGGTCTCCACCGATGGCCGCGCGGTCTCGGGCCTGATGGTTCCCGATATCCGCTCCTCGGCCAACAATGGCGTCTCCCTTGCGGAAAGCTACTACCAGCGGCTTGGCGATAATCGCGACCTGATGCTGACCGGCACGGTGTTCAGCAAGGTCAAGCCCATGGCCTCGCTGCAATATCGCGAGTTGACCGGCGCCGGGGCCTTCCAGATCACCGGCTATGTCACGCGCAGCGTGGTCATCCCGCAGTCCGGCGTGGTGACCGACGGGCAGCAGCAAACCCGCGGCTATGTCGAGGCCAATGGCCACCTCCAGCTTTCGCCCCAATGGGATGTGGATTTCTCGGGCCGCCTCACCAGCGACCGCACCTTCCTGTCGCGTTACGACATCAACTATGACGACGTGCTGCGCTCCAACGTCAATGTCGAGCGCGTGGCGCCCCACTCCTATTTCTCCATCGCGGGCTGGGCCTTTCAAACCCTGCGCCCGGGGCAGACGCAAGGGCAGACCCCCATTGCCCTGCCCGAGATCGACTGGCGCGACACCCTCACCGACCCCTGGGCCAATGGACGGATTAGCCTTCAGGCCAACAGCCTCGCCATCTCGCGCTCGGCCGGGCAAAATACCCAGCGCGCCTTTGCCAGCGCCCAATGGGATGTGCGCCGCATCACGCCGCTGGGACAGGTCGTCACCTTTACCGGCCTGCTGCGCGGCGATGTTTATCACTCCACCGACAATCTGCTCACCAACATCGTCAGCTACCAGGGTCAACCCGGCTGGCAAACGCGCGGCATGGCGCTGGCGGCGGTGGACATCACCTGGCCGCTGATCGGCGCGGCGCTGGGCGGTGTGCAGCAACTCACCCCGCATGTGCAGGTGGTGGCCGTACCTCAAGTCCGCAACCTGACCATTCCCAACGAGGATTCCCGCTCGGTGGAGCCGGAGGACGACAATCTTTTCGCGCTCAACCGCTTCCCCGGCTATGACCGCATCGAGGATGGCGTTCGCGTCACCTATGGTCTGGATTATCGGCTGGACCGGCCCCGCTGGACAGTGAACGCCACGGTTGGCCAATCCTATCGCACCACCACCAATGCCGTGGCCTACCCCTATGGCACCGGCCTCTACGATCAGGTGTCGGATATCGTCGGCCGCACCGAGGTGCGCTATCGCGACTTTTTCAAGCTGACGCACCGCTACCGCCTCGACAAGAGCACGCTGACGGTTCACCGCAACGAAATCGACGCCACCTTCGGCAGCGACAGCAACTATCTGGAACTGGGCTATGCCCGGCTGAACGGCGCCATCGCCAGCGCTCTGGAAAGCATTCAGGACAGCCACGAATTGCGCGCCGCCGCGCGTGTCGGTCTGGCGCGGCACTGGTCGCTGTTCGGCTCGGGTATTTTCGACCTGTCGAACAACAATCTGGTGCCGGGCACCACCACTTCGAAAATCCAGCCGCTGCGCACCCGCCTCGGCGCCTCGTTCACCAGCGACTGTTTCGAATTCGACCTTACCTGGCGGCGCGATTACGTCACGATCGGCGACGCCGCGCGGGGCAGCAGCTTCCTGCTGCACATCGCCTTCCACAATATCGGGCGCAAATGAACCCAAACCGCGCCTTTGCCAGCATTGGCAGCTGTTGGGGCAGCTGTTGGGGCAGCTGTTGGGGCAGGGGTGTTGGCAGGCCGGGATAAAGGCGCTATCGCCCAAGCGCAGGGGAGATGGCTCCATGGGGGCTTCCGGGAGTGTTAAGCTTGGGCTAAGCCGCCCAATGGCAGCTTGGGCAAAATAGCCCGCAGGCAAACGGCCCGCATGCAGCGCGGGGCGGAGAGACAGGATCGATGTCACGGTGATGAATTTCTTTTCCAAGCAGGTTCCGGCACACCCGACATCCACGCGCCTGCGCCTTTCGCGCGGGCGGCCTTCGCTGGCTTTCATGGGGGCGGCCACTCTGGCGCTGGCGGGTCTGGGCGTTGCGGGCGTTGGCGGTTTGGGCGCGGGCCGGGCCAGCGCGCAGGACACCGATGCCGATAGCGGTCCGCAAAGCACCCTGTCGCTCCCTCGCGAAGTGACCATGCTCGGCCATTCCAACCCCAATCTGCGCCGCGCCACCGCCGTGGTGAACGGCGACATCGTCACCGGCACCGATGTCGATCAGCGCCTTGCCCTGATTCTCGCCGCCAATGGCAACAAGGTCGGCCCCGAGGAAACCCAGCGCCTGCGCCTGCAGGTGCTGCGCAACCTGATCGACGAAACGCTGGAGATCCAGGAGGCCAAGACCGCCGAGATCACCATCGACAATGCCGAAGTGGACGAGACCTATGCCCGCGTGGCGCAGGATAATTTCCACCTCAGCATCCCCGCGCTCGATGCCCGTCTGACGGCAATGGGTTCCTCGCCGGCCTCGCTGAAGCGCCAGATTCGCGGCGAAATGTCCTGGCAGCGGGTGCTGCGCCGCAATGTTCAGCCCTTTGTGAACGTCAGCGAGGTTGAAGTGCGCGAGCTGCTCGACCGGCTGAAGGCCTCGAAGGGCACCGAGGAATACCGCCTCGGCGAGATCTATCTCTCCGCCACGCCGGAAAGCCGCGCGCAGGTCGCCGAGAACGCCCGCCAGATCATGACCCAGCTGAAGCAGGGCGGCAGCTTCGTGGCCTATGCAAGGCAATATTCCGAAGCCTCCACCGCGGCGGTCGGCGGCGATCTGGGCTGGATCCGCCTCGCGCAGCTACCCACGGAACTGGCCACGGCCGCGCGCGGCATGGGCACCGGCCAGTTGGCTGGCCCCATCGAACTGCATGGCGGCTACTCCATCATCTATCTGATCGACAAGCGGCAGGTGCTCACCGCCGATCCGCGCGACGCGGTGCTGGCGCTCAAGCAAATCACCCTGAACCTGCCGTCCACCACCTCGGACGCCGAGGCCGCGCGCCGGGCGGACGAACTCGCCGCCACGGTGAAAACCGCGCATGGCTGCGGTGGCATCGACGCCGCCGCCGCCAAGATCGGCGCGCAGGTGGTTGCCAATGATTCCGTGCGCGTGCGCGATCTGCCGGCACCGCTGCAACAATCGCTGCTGGCCCTGTCGCTGGGCGAATCCACCCAGCCCTTCGGTTCGCAAAAGGATGGCGTGCGCGTGCTGATGCTGTGCGGCCGCGACGATCCCAAGGCCGCATCCGGCCCCAGCTTTGAAGAGCTGATGGCGCAGATGGAAGATGACCGCGTCAACAAGCGCGCGCAGATGTATCTGCGCGACCTGCGCCGCGACGCGATTATCGACTATAACTGATGCCGCAACCGACGCGGGGCCCCGCTCGCCGGATGGTGGGCGCAACCCCGCGCCCGGCAGCATGACCGTCACCCCAAACACCACGCCGCTCCCACTGGCCGTGTCGCTGGGCGATCCGGCGGGCGTCGGGCCAGAGCTGATCGCGGCGGCATGGATGCTGCGCCATGGCGGCCAGGACGGCGATGCCCTGCCCCCCTTCTTCGCCGTGGGCGGGACCGATCTGCTGGTCGCCGCCGCCGCCACCCGGGGCCTGCATCTGCCCGTCACGCGCATAAGCTCACCGGCACAGGCCAGCGCCGCCTTCGCCCATGCCCTCCCGGTGCTGGAACTGGAGCGAGGCACAGAGCCCTATCAGCCAGGCGAACCCTCGCGGGAAGGCGCCCGCCTCGCCCTCGCCTCGCTGACCGAAGCCACCAGCCTCGCCACCAAGGGCGCGGCAGGGGGGCTGGTCACCGGCCCCATCGCCAAATCGCGCCTTGCGGAAGTCGGCTTCACCCACCCCGGGCAAACCGAATTCGTCGCACAGGCCTGCGGCATCGCCCCGCAGAACGCGGTCATGATGCTGGCCGGGCCGAGCCTGCGCACCGTGCCCATCACCGTCCACATCGCGCTGGCCCAAGTCCCCGCCGCCCTCACCAGTGCCCTCATCGTGGCCCGCGCCCGCATCACCGCCGCCGCCCTCACCCGCGATTTCGGCATTGCCAGCCCC
>CAIWFP010000507.1 GCA_903911985.1 uncultured Sphingomonadales bacterium | reverse complement strand
TTACGGGCGCTATTATCTGGGCGTTTTCCTGCAACTCGCAGTAATCGCCAGCTTTCTCGTCGGCGGGTCATGGGTTTTCCTCGGCATCGCCAGCCTGCCCGTTCTGGGCCTGATCGATTCCATTTTGCCCAATGATTTTGCCACACGGCGGATGAAGAACAAGGCGCTGGCCGATATTCCGGCCTGGCTCTGCTCGCTGCTGGGGCCGGTGATCTACCTTTTCGCGGCCCTCTGGGTCGCCCGCAATCCCGGCGCGACTGGCTGGCAATATGCCGGCGTCATCGCCTCCTGCGCCTGGCTCAGCGTGATCCCGCTGGTTCCCGCCACGCATGAACTCTACCACCAGCGCGGCAAGCTGCGGCGCTTTGTCGGCCGTTACGCGCAGGTCTGCTATCTCGATTGCACGCGCGAAATCGCCCATGTTGTCGGTCATCACATCCATGTCGCAACCAGCCATGATGGCGACACTGCCCCGCGCGGCACCAGCCTCTATGCCTTCACCCCCCGCGCCGTGATAGTATCGACCCGCGAATCCTGGCGTTCGGAGAGCGATAATCTCGAGAAGATGGGCAAGGGCCGCTGGAGCATCGGCCATCGCCTGTGGAAGGCGGTTCTGGCACAGGTCATCTTCCAGTCGATCGTCTATGCCATCGGCGGCTGGGCCGCTGTCGCCCTCGTCCTTGCCGGCATGGTTGGCGCCCGCTTCTGGGTCGAAAGCTTCAACTATTTCCAGCACTATGGTCTCATCCGCGTGGATGGCGGCCAGATCGACCGCCGCCATGTGTGGAACCACTTCAAGCCGCTATCGCGCATCCTCGGCTTTGAAATCACCAATCATGCCGATCACCACACCAACAGCTACGCGGCCTTCCACGAGCTGAAGCCCGACCTCAAGTGGATCCCGATGCCGTCGGTCTTCGTCTGCTTCTTTTCGGCGCTGATCCCGCCGCTGTGGCACAATCGGGTGATCAAGCCGGCGCTCAGGCGCTGGGACAATGAACTGGCCAACCCGCAGGAGCGGGCTCTCGCCCGTGAACAAAACCGTCGTGCCGGCTGGCCCGACTGGTTTGACGACAGCGCGGAGGCGGCCAGCCACTCCCCCACCTGATCTGGGCCGCCTGATCTGGGCCGCCCGATATTCCCCACCTGATCGGGGACAAAAATAAGGGGCGCGGTCAGCAGATGACCGCGCCCCTTATTTATGCGTGATGTGTGGCGCTTCAGCCCATCACATAGATGGATTTAACGTTCTGATAGGCGCTGACCGCCTCCGGGCCGAATTCGCGGCCAAGCCCGCTCGCCTTGACCCCGCCGAACGGCGAGCCCAGCGAGGGCATGTAGCCATTGACGCCAACGGTGCCGCTCTGCACCTTGCGGGCGACATCGGCGGCATGGGCGCTGTCCGCGCTCCATACCGAACCGCCAAGGCCAAACTGGCTGTCATTGGCAATGCGCACCGCCTCGTCCTCGCCATCATAGGCGATGACCGACAGCACCGGCCCGAAGATTTCCTCCTGGGCAATGCGCGCGCCATTGTCGACTTCGGCGAAGACCGTCGGTTCGACAAACCAGCCACGGCTCGCCGCCTTGGGTCGCCCGCCACCTGCCACCAGCTTGGCCTCGCCCTTGCCGATGGCGATATAGCTCTCGACCTTGTCGCGATGCGCCGCCGACGCCATCGGGCCGACATGGGTGCCAGGGTCAAGCGCGTCACCAACAACCAGTGCCCCGGCAAACTGCACCAGCGCCTCAACCACCTCGCCATAGCGGCTTTTCGGCGCCAGAATGCGCGTGCCATTGTAGCAGGCCTGCCCGTTGTTGAGCATGCAGGCCATCGGCACGCCCTGCAGGAAAGCGCCGATATCGGCATCGGGCAGAAGGATCGCCGCCGACTTGCCGCCCAGTTCCAGCGTCGCCGGGCGCAGCAATTCACCGCAAGCCCGGGCAATCGCGCGGCCCGCGCCGGTTGATCCGGTGAAGGCAACCTTGTCCACCCCGGGATGGCTGACCAGATAGGCGCCAACCTCGCGGTCCGCGGCCACCCAGTTGAGCACGCCCGCGGGAACCCCCGCCTCCAGCGCGGCCTCGGCCAGCAGATAGCTGTCCAGAATCGTCCCCGGCGAAGGCTTGATCACCAACGTGCATCCGGCGGCCATGGCCGGGGCGATCTTGTTGAGCGCCAGCGTTACGGGGAAATTCCACGGCACGATCGCCGCAACCACGCCAACCGGGGTGCGCTCGACCAAGGTCTCCTTGCCCATCTGCGACGGACGGATATCCGCTGCCCCGAGGGTCTTGGCGAGTTGCGCGTAATATTGCACGACGCCCGCGCTAAACTGCCCCTCCAACATTCCGCTCAGAGCAATCGGCATGCCGTTCTGGGCGCTGACCGCCTCGGCAATGGCGGGGCCGCGCGCGGCAATGGCGGCCATGAAGCGTTCCATCACCGCGGCGCGCTCCGCCGGTGTGCTATTGGCCCATTCCGGCGAGACCAGCGCCCGCCTCGCGGCGGCCACGGCCGCATCAATATCGGCCTCGACACCCTCGGGCGCCGTGCCGATCACCTCCTCGGTGGAAGCGTTGATCAGCGTAAAGCGCCGCTGACTGGCGGGCTTCACCCATTCGTTGCCGATGAAGAAACTGTCTCTGCTGCGTGTCATGATATTCCACTCCTCTCCTGCGGCGCGGCTTTAGCCGGTCCGGGTGCTTGCGTCGGTAAACTTGTCGTAATGGATATCGCCCAGCGGCACGCCGGCCGCAACCAGTGCGGCGACACCGGCGTCGATCATGCCGGGCGGGCCACACAGATAGGCCTGAAGCCCGGCCACACCGCCCAGCGTGGCAATGGCATCGGCGATTTCGCCGGTTACCATGCCAAAGCGGCGCCCCGGCGTTTCAACCTCGGACAGGACCGGCCGGAAATCAAAGCTGCCCCGCCATTGCCCGGCAATCCCGGCTATTTCGTCGAGGCAATAGAGATCCCGCTCGGCACGCCCGCCAAACAGCAGCACCGCGTCGCGCGCCACGCCGTGGGCCACCGCGTCGGAAAGCAGGCTCATCAGCGGCGACAGCCCGCTGCCGCCGCTGATCAACAGGATCGGGCCCTCGCCCTCGCGCAGCCAGAAGCCGCCGTGGGGGCCATCGATCGCGAAAGGCACCGCGCTCATGTCCTCGCCGAACAGGCGCTCGGTAAAGGCGCCGCCGGGAACCTTGCGGATGAAGGTGGTGAGCCGGGTTGTCCCGCCCTCCACCGGCGCGCCGCTGAACGAATAGGAGCGCGGCCCCGGTGCGCCGGGCCAGGTGACGTTCATATACTGGCCGGCGCGATAGGACAGCTTTGCCTCCGCCTCCCAGCTCGCCTCGCGGATGTCATGCGTCAGCTCGCGCAGGGCAACCAGCCGGGCCGTTGTGCGCAGCGTTTGGCCGCCCTCGCCCAGTTCCACGGCAATTTCGAGATCGGTTTCGGGCACCGCCTGACAGGCAAGGATATATCCCGCCTCAAGCTCCTCGCGGCTCAGTGTGTAGCCAAAGGGCGTGATGGCATCGACCTTGCCGGACAGCAGCCGCGTGCGGCAGGCGCCGCAGGTTCCCACGGTGCAATCATGCGGGTAGGCCAGCCCGTTTTCAAGCGCGCTTTCCAGCACGGTCTTGTTGCGGCCAACCTCGAATTCCACCTCGCCACCGGCTATCCGGACCCGACTTAGCGGCTTGCGCGCAAGCAGCTTTTTCAGCAGGTTCATCCTGTGGTCACTCCCATGGCGAAACTCCCGGGCCGCCGCATCCCGACTGGTGCCGGTGGCTTGGATGCGCAACTCGTAAAGATGTTGACTTTCTCTCTCCCTAACCTAGTTTGCGTATCAAGGTCACGCAAAAAGAATCAGATCGAGGCGTCGCTGCAGGGAAGAGGAGAGACCACATGAAGGCGTTCAAGACACTGCGTGCTGTCAGCGTGCTGGCCATCGCCGCGGGCATTTCGAGCCCGGTTTTCGCGGAAGGGGCACCAGCCCGTGACGTTCAGGTTTCCGGCATTGCCGACATCGTTGTAACCGCGACCAAGCGTTCGGAAAATCTGCAGAGTGTGCCGGTTTCCGTCTCGGCGATTTCCTCCGCCGCGCTGCAAAGCAAGGGCGTCTTCGCGTCGAACGACCTGAACAACACCATGCCCAACCTGCAGGTCTCCTCGCCCTATGGCGAGCAGCAGCCGAATTTCTCGGTTCGCGGCATCGGTGTGGGCACCGAATTCAACGCCAATGCCGCCTCGCCGGTCGGCGTCTATGTCGACGAGGTCTATCAGGCGTTCCGCGCCTCGCATGGCCAGCAGCTTTATGATCTTCAGCAGGTCGAGGTGGTTCGCGGGCCGCAGGGCACGCTCTATGGCCGCAACACCACCGGCGGCGCGATCAACTTCAACACCAAGGCTCCCTCGCTCCACGGCACCACGGGCTATGCCACCGTCGGCTATGGCACCTACAACCGGATCCATGGCGAAGGCGCGCTGGAGTTCACCCCTGTCGAGGGCAAGCTGGGCGTCCGCATCTCCGGCACCTATGTCAATTCCGATCCCTATATGCACAATGTGCTTCCCGCTGGCCCGAGCACGGTCGCCGCTTTTGGCGCGGGCGGGCTCAACCTCAACTCCGGCATCAGCCCGGGCGGCACCGAAAGCTATGGCGGGCGCATCACCATCCGCTTCCGCCCCAGCGACAGCGTCGATCTCAGCCTCAAGGGCTATTTCGCCCGCAACAAGGGCGGCACGGCAACGCCCCAGCCCACCGGCCAGTCGAAGACCAGCGATCTGGTTGATTACACCAGCCCCAACTTCCTGCTCGGCGCCCTGTTCGGCGCGCTCGGCCCGGATGGCGCGGGGCTGCTGCCCGGAACCTACAGCCAGTCCGGCAATGGCCTGGGCATCAACCAGATCCAGGCCAACAGCGTGGGCATCGCCCGCACCCAGGCCAATGGCGTGGTGTTCAATGCCAAGATCAGGCTCAGCGACAGCCTGAAGCTGATTTCGGTCACCGGCTATGACGGCGGCCTTTATCAGCAGACCCAGACCGATTGCGATGGCACGCCGCTGTCGCTCTGCCAGATTGGCTATGATTCGACGTTCCACTCCTTCAACCAGGATGTGCGCTTCGATTATAACAGCGGCCCCTTCAAGGCGATCGTCGGC
>CAIWFP010000506.1 GCA_903911985.1 uncultured Sphingomonadales bacterium | reverse complement strand
TGGTTCGGTGTGGACCCCCTGTGTGGGCAGGGCCTGTGCCTTGGCGGCACTGGGTGCCCTGCGCATTTGGGTGCCCCGCGCATTGAGGCGGGTGTCGCTGGCAGGGGCGCAGGCTGACTGGCGCCTTGGTTGACCGTTAGCTCGGTTGACTGGCGCGCGGGGGATCACGCATCCGGCACGGGGTGACCGGTAGGGTCCTCCGGTTTGCCCCGCCCGATTTGATGTGTGGTCTCGCGCGGGGGGACTTGTGGGCGGCGCGCTGTGGTGCCAAAGCGGCGCCGAGGCGCGCCGGTGGGTTATCGGCGCCGACAGTAAGGCTCGCGCGGCCCGAATGGGGCGACGGGTGCTGGCTGACGAGGCACTGGCGGGCACCATCCCGGCCGACTACACAGGCGAGCATTATGCATGGTTTTGCCAATCCCGCCCGCTTTCTGCGCCTCGCGCGGCCGGCGACGCCGTGGTTTCTTGCCCTTGGCATGCTGATCGCCGGGGCGGCGCTGGGCTGGGGGCTGTGGTTCGCGCCCGCCGACCGGTTGCAGGGCGATACGGTGCGTATCGTCTATCTGCATGTGCCCGCCGCGTGGCTGGGGATGATGGGCTGGGGGGCGATCGCCTCCGCCAGCTTTGCCGAGATTGTGTGGCGTCATCCGCTGGCCACCATTGCCGCGCGGGCGGTGGCGGTGCCGGGGGCGGTCTATACCGCGGTATGTCTGGTGACGGGGTCGCTGTGGGGCAGGCCGGCGTGGGGCGCGTGGTGGGTGTGGGACGGACGGCTGACCTCCATGCTGGTGCTGCTGTTCCTCTATTTCGGCTATATGGCGCTCGCTTCGGCCAGCGAGGAGCAGGGTTCGGGCCAAGGGCAGGGGCGCGTGGCGGCGATTTTCGGGCTGGTGGGGGCGGTGAATATTCCGGTCATCCATTATTCGGTGATCTGGTGGAACAGCCTGCATCAACCGCCCAGCATCACGCTTGGCAGCAGCGCCATGGCCGCGGATTTTCTGGTGCCGCTGCTGGCCGCTACGGTTGGGTTCACGCTGATATTTGCCGGGGTGGTCTTGATGCGGATGCGCGCGATTCTGGCCAATGTGCAGGCCGAGGCCAGATTGCGCCGCAAGGCGGAAGGGATAGGCTGATGCACGAGAGCTTTGCCCAATGGCCCTATGTCATCGCCGCCTATGCGCTGGGCGTGGGGGCGACCCTGGCCATGGTGGCGACCAGTTGGATCGCGATGCGCCGCGCCGAAAAGCGCCGGGACGAGGCCAGAAAATTATGAAAGCCGGCACATGATAAAAGCGAAACATCAAAGGCTGGTGCTGGTGGGCGTGGCACTGGTGGCGCTGATGGCGGCGGCGCTGTTGGCGGTGTGGGCGCTGCGCCATCAGGCGAGCTATTTTTATGTGCCAAGCGACATTGTCGCGCATCCGCCCCAGAGCGATCAGGGGGTGCGGCTGGGCGGCATGGTCGTCAGGGGATCCATGCATAACGCGCCGGACGGGGTGACGGTGCGGTTTGCTGTCTCGGATGGCAAGGCTCAGGTGCCGGTGCGTTTTGCCGGGATCCGCCCCGCGCTGTTCGTCGAGGGATCGGGCGTGGTGGCCGAGGGGCATTGGGTGGCGGGCACCTTTGTGGCCGACAATCTGCTGGCCAAGCATGACGAGAAATATGTGCCGCGCGAGATGAAGGACATGGGGGCCGCCCGCAAGGCTGTCGCCCAAGCGCAATGATCGGGGCGCAATGAACAGGGCCGTGAACAGAATGAAAAGGGCTTTCCATGCTGGCTGAACTTGGTCTGGCGGCGCTGTGGCTGGCGGCGGCGCTGGCGGCTTTGCAGCTGGGGGCGGGGATGTTGGCGCTGACGCCGCGCGGGGCCGATCTGGCGGGCATCGTGCGGCCGCTGGCGGTGGTGCAGGGCGTGCTGGTGGCGCTGGCCTTTGCCGCGCTGGTCTGGCTGTTTGCCCATACCGATTTGTCGGTGAAGCTGGTGGCGGAGAACTCGCACTCGGCCAAGCCGATGATTTACAAGATCGCCGGGACATGGGGCAACCACGAGGGCAGCATGCTGTTGTGGGTGACGATCATGGGGCTGGCGGGCGGTTTTGTCGCGCTGGTGGAGCGGCGGCTGCCGGAGCGGACGATGCTGGCGACGCTGGGTGGGCAGGCCTTTGTCAGCCTTGGGTTTTATGCCTTTCTGCTGCTGGCCTCCAATCCGTTTCAGCGGCTGAACCCGGTGCCGGCCGAGGGCAATGGCTTGAACCCGCTGTTGCAGGACCCCGGTTTGGCCTTCCATCCGCCGACGCTGTATGTGGGTTATGTCGGGCTGTCGGTGGCCTTTTCCTTTGCCATTGGCGCGTTGATTACCCGCGAGGTGGGCCCGGCCTTTGCCCGGGCGATGCGGCCATGGGTTCTGGCTGCGTGGATTTTCCTGACGCTGGGGATCACGGCCGGGTCCTACTGGGCCTATTATGTGCTGGGCTGGGGTGGCTGGTGGTTCTGGGACCCGGTGGAGAATGCCAGCCTGATGCCATGGCTGGCGGCGACCGCGCTGCTCCATTCCTGCAGCGTGCTGGCGGCGCGTAACGC
>CAIWFP010000505.1 GCA_903911985.1 uncultured Sphingomonadales bacterium | reverse complement strand
TGGCGACACCAGCATTGGCGCACGGCAACCGCCTCGCCGGCGATTTTCAGCGAGACCGCGCCGCAGGCACAATGACCCGTGTAACCCACAATCAGGCCCCCGGCCGCCGCGCCATGAACGCCAGCCGCTCGAACAGCATGATGTCCTGCTCGTTCTTCAGCAAAGCGCCGTGCAGCGGGGGAATGGCCTTGGTCGGGTCGCGGTTTTGCAGGACGTCCAGCGGCATGTCCTCGTTCAGCAGCAGCTTCAGCCAGTCAAGCAGCTCGCTGGTGGAGGGCTTCTTCTTCAGCCCGGGCACGTCGCGCACCTCGTAGAAGATATCCATCGCCTTCTTGACCAGCACCTTCTGGATGCCGGGGAAGTGGACATCGATGATCGCCTGCATCGTCTCGCGCTCGGGGAACTTGATGTAGTGGAAGAAGCAGCGGCGCAGGAAGGCGTCGGGCAGTTCCTTCTCGTTGTTCGATGTGATGACGACGATCGGCCGCTCTACGGCGGTTACGCGCTGTTGCGTCTCGTAAACGTCGAAGCTCATGCGGTCGAGTTCCTGCAACAGGTCGTTGGGGAACTCGATATCGGCCTTGTCGATCTCGTCGATGAGCAGCACCGGCAGCTGCGGCGCGGTAAAGGCCTCCCACAGCTTGCCCTTGCGGATGTAGTTGGAAATGTCGTGCACGCGCGGATCGCCCAACTGGCCGTCGCGCAGGCGGGCCACGGCGTCATATTCATACAGGCCCTGTTGCGCCTTGGTGGTGCTTTTCACGTTCCATTCGATCAGCGGGGCGCCAGTGGCCTTGGCTATCTCGTGGGCCAGCACGGTCTTGCCGGTGCCCGGCTCGCCCTTGACCAGCAGGGGGCGGCGCAGCATCACCGCCGCGTTCACCGCCACCTTGAGATCATCGGTGGCGACGTAATTGCTGGTACCCTCGAAACGCTGCATCGAATTTTCCCGCTTCTGTGATGTTTGATCAGGGTGGTTAGATGGCGCATCGGCTTGTCGCAAGGGGGAATGGGCCGTGTGGAGGCCGGAATTGGCAGTCACTTGCGCCTTGGCTTGGCCCGCTTCTCCTTTGAGGCGGCGGCGCGGGCGGCGGCCTCCAGCGCCAGAGTGGCCCAGTGGCGCATGGTCTCGGGGTCGTCGAGCGCGTCGTCGGGCGCGCGGCGATAGTTCATGCTGCCCGCCTTCGCGGCATCCTCGGGGCCAAAGGAATAGGTGAAGCGCGGGCAGCCTGCCCTGTCCCATTCGTCATCGGCAAGGGCATCGGCTTTCAGCCACAGCGTGCCTTGGGCGATGAGCCCGAAGAACAGCCCGTCGCCATAGATGCCCCAGCCGCCGAACATGCGCCGCGTGGTAATGCGCAAGCCGCCCTCAAAGGCCTCTTCCAGCCAGTCGATCTCCGCGGGGCGGTTGGTCACTTTGTCCCTCGCGACGCGATCGGGCACCGCTCAATTCGGGTGTTGGGCTTCATAGGTGCTGCGGATGCGTTCGGCGGTGGCGGGGTCGGTCTGGGTGATATGGTCGGCCACGCCCGTCACCATCGCCCGCATGATCTGCTGTTCGAACGCCGGTGTGGAGTAATTGGACCATTTGGCCTGAATTTCCAGACGTTTGGGGCCAAGTTGACGGATTTTTGCGGCAGCCGAAGATTGCAAATAACTGGCGATGATAATTTTCTGCGCCGGCGTGAGATGCGCCAGCGCCTTGTTGACGGCAAGTTGATAGTCTTCGCGCAGGCCCTCGGTGCCAATGTGGCTGCCGTTCGCCGCCGCATCAGCCGCGGTATTCTGGAACTGCGCGTTGGCGCTTACGCGCTGGCTGAATTGCTGAATATTGGCGTCGGAGACGAAGCGCAGGTAGATGCGCGCCTCCCGCGGGGTCAGGTTGGCGGCGTATGGCGCGGCAAAAT
This sequence comes from uncultured Sphingomonadales bacterium, assembly GCA_903911985.1. GTDB lineage: Bacteria > Pseudomonadota > Alphaproteobacteria > Sphingomonadales > Sphingomonadaceae > Novosphingobium. The sequence goes on along the minus strand of CAIWFP010000505.1, from coordinate 1,464 downwards.
CCGCGCGGATGTTGGGTGCGATTTGGGCTGACCATCCCGCCACCACAGGCTTTACCGCCACCACCGCAGCATCCAGACTTCCCGGATATTTCTGTTCCAATTCCTGGAAACCGGGCGATTTTGCCGCAAGGGCCCTTACCAGCGCGGGCGTTGACCGCGCCGATTGCGAGACCAACTGGTCGGTTGGCACCACATAGGCGGCGATCTGCTCGCAAACCTGCCGGAAATCGCTGCTGTCGGCGTGAGCTGCCACCGGGGCTTTGGCCAGACAGGGGCCACCCGCAGTCAGCAGCACCGCCGATGCCAGAGCCAGCGCCATGGCCCGATTTATCCCGTTTGTCCTTGCCATTGCCCCCCCCATTTTTCGCTTCGTATTATCGGCCAGGACAGGCCTTAGCCCCGTCGTCCCGTCATGCGTCGATCAGATCGGGGTCCAGCTCCCCGGCGCGGTTCTGGATGAACATGAAGCGGTGTTCGGGGTTGCGGCCCATCAGCCGGTCGACCAGATCCTTCACCGCCGCGCGGCCTTCATACTCCGGCGGCAGGGTGATGCGCAGCAGATTGCGCGTGGCGGTGCTCATGGTGGTTTCGCGCAATTGCTGCGGGTTCATTTCGCCAAGGCCCTTGAAGCGGCCCACATCGACCTTCTTGCCCTTGAAGCGGGTGGCCTCCAGCTCGGCGCGGTGGGCATCGTCGCGAGCATAGGCGTTTTCCTTGCCGCAGGTGAGGCGGTAAAGCGGTGGCTGCGCCAGATAGAGATGCCCGCGCCGCACGATCTCCGGCATCTCCTGAAAGAAGAAGGTCATCAGCAGCGTGGCGATATGGGCGCCATCGACATCGGCGTCGGTCATGATGATGATGCGGTCATAGCGCAGATTGTCGGGGTTGCAGTCCTTCCGCGTGCCGCAGCCGAGCGCGAGGCCGAGGTCGGCGATTTCGCTGTTGGCGCGGATCTTGTCCATGGTGGCGCTGGCGACATTGAGGATCTTGCCGCGAATGGGCAGGATGGCCTGCGTCTTGCGGTCGCGGGCCTGCTTGGCGCTGCCGCCGGCCGAATCGCCCTCGACGATGAACAGCTCGGTTTCATTGTCGCCCTCGCCGCTGCAATCGGTCAGCTTGCCCGGCAGACGCAGCTTGCGGGCCGAGGTGGCGGTCTTGCGCTTGACCTCGCGCTCCGCCTTGCGGCGCAGGCGTTCGTCCATCCGTTCCAGCACATAGGACAGCAGCGCCTTGCCGCGCTCCATATTGTCGGTCAGGAAATGGTCGAAATGGTCGCGCACGGCCGCTTCCACCATGCGCGCGGCCTCTGGGCTGGTCAGGCGGTCCTTGGTCTGGCCCTGGAATTCGGGTTCGCGGATGAACACCGACAGCGCGGCGCAGACCCCGCTCATCACATCATCCGCCGTGATCAGCGATGTCTTGCGGTTGCTGGCGCGTTCCCCGTGCGCACGCAGTCCCCTAGTC
>CAIWFP010000504.1 GCA_903911985.1 uncultured Sphingomonadales bacterium | reverse complement strand
TTCGGCGCGGATCTCGGCGGCGACCTTTTCCGTCGCCGCGCCATCACGTCCGGTGATCAGCAGCGCGGCGCCTTCCCTGGCCATCGCCCGCGAAATGCCGTAGCCCAATCCCTTGGCGCCGCCGGTAACGATGGCGACTTTCCCTGCGAGCAGACCGCTCATGCTTTCTCTCCCACTTTGGCATCCATATCCATGCGTTCTTCGCATTTATCCCGTGTCAGCACATAGCCGCGCACGATCCCGCCCTCGTCGACGAAGATGTGCTTTGACCCCTGCATATCGTCCTCAAGGCAGCGCCATTCGCCGCTTGCCGCGCGGGGCGGGGGCAGCAGATTGATCGGCAGCAGCGTGGTTTTCACCTGCACCGACAGCGGCGGAAAGCGCATCGGGGTCGGTGTGCCCAGCGCCGAAGGGGCGATGCCGCGCGCCGCCGCCATGATCGGCGTGACATAGGCGGACAGGCCTTGCGGATATTGCGCGCAATCGCCGATGGCGAAGATGGCGGGATCGCTGGTTTGGCCGAATTCGTTGACCTTGATGCCAAGGTCGATCTCCAGCCCCGCCTCGGCGGCAAGCCCGACATTGGGGCGCAGGCCGACGGCGGACAGCACCAGATCGGCCTCGATCCGCGTGCCATCGTCCAGCGTTGCGACATAGCCGGGCGCCTCGCCCTTGTAGTCTATCGCGGTCACCTTGCGGCCAAGGTGCCATTCGACGCCCGCCTCGGCCAAGGCATCGCGCACCTTCCCGCCCACGGCCGGCGGCACCAGTTGCGCCAGCGGCAGGGGCAGCATATCCACCACCACGGGCTTGTAGCCGGTGGTGACAAGGTCATTGGCAAATTCGGTGCCGACCAGCCCTGAACCCAAGACCAGCACCCGCGCGCCGTCCGGCAGTTCCGCACGGAAACGGGCGTAGTGATCCAGCTGGTTAACGGCGATGGCGCGGTGGGCCGCCTCGCCGGCGATGGGCGGGCGCACCGGCAGAGCGCCGGTGGCCAGCACCAGCGCGTCATAAGGCACCGGCCCGCCCGTGGTCAGCAGCGCCTTGCCCGCGCGGTCGATCGCTTCGGCCTGCCGACCGATGCGCGCGTCCAGTTTCAACTGGGCGGTCATCTTTTCGGCATTCGAGGTGACCAGCGTATCGGCCACCTTGCCCTTGGCGAGCGCGGTCGAGAGGGCGGGCTTGGAATAGAAATGCCCGTCCTCCAGCGTCACCATCGTCAGTCTGGCATCAGGCGACAGCCGGCGCAATTCGCGCAGCACGCCAAAACCGGCGAGCCCGCTGCCAACCACCACGATTGCGGGAGGAACTGCGCTGCTCATGGCGTCAGAGGAAGACCGCGAAGTTGGACATGCCCAGCACCGACTGGTCCACGATTATCTCGCGCCGCGACAGCACATAGGCGCCATCGACCTCGCGCCACACATCGCGGCGTTCGGCGGTCATATGCTCGTTATGCGGATTGTCGCCCCGGCTGCGTTCGAGGAAGAGATAGCTCACCACCTCATATTCGCCGGGGGCATCGGTTTCGCCTGCCCTTACGTTGGTGACAAACCGGCGGCAGCGCGAGGGCGGATCCTCGGCCCAGGCGCTCTTCTGCAGGCGGCCGGTGCGCATCAGGATGGAGCCGTAATCCTCATCCAGATGGAACATGGTGCGCATCACGTCGCGGTCCTTGTTGGCGCCGGTGCGGGTGAGGCGGATCGGCGCCTGATAGACAAGGTCCTTGGCCAGCATGGCCACCCAGTCGTCGAAGCGGCGCTCGTCCAGCGCGGCCGCCTCGTCATACAGTGTTTCCAGCAGGCGGTTGTAGATGGCGGAACCCACCGGCACCCGCCTGCGCGAGGAAAGCCCGCGCAGGATGGTGGTGGAATCGGGGGCGGCGGTTGATTTGGTAACCCAGGTCATGTCTTTAATCTCCCCCGCGTCTCAGGCTTCGCTCATCAGCTTGTGGTAGGCCAGCCACCAGTTCCACTGGGTGTCGTCCTTGGTGAAGCCGGGATAGAGCAGTCCTTCGCCCTTCCAGCCTTCGGGCCGTTCATGGCCGTGCAGCGCCTGATATTTCAGCGTGATGCCCTTGCTCACCGCGCCGCGCGCGTTGCGCATGATCACCGGCCAGACGTCGGCGTCATCCTGCTCGATCGTGCCCGATGTGCCGGTGGCCTGAATCGAGTTCTGCAGCATGTCGCGCTTCATCTGCTCGGGCGCGTCCTTTTCGGCGAAGATGTAGTTGATGAACTCCACCTGATTGGGGCCCTTGGGCATATAGGTATGCAGCGTCAGCGCGCCTGACGAACCGCCATCGGTGCGGGGCGCGAAAATGAAGGCGATCAGCACGTTGGGGAACATGCCACCCACCTGCGGCGGGATGTTTGCCAGCTGCTCCACCTGATCAGCCGACAGGTTCCTGAACAGCTGCGGGATCATCTCCTTGGTGATCCCCGGCGGGGTCAGCAGGTTGAGCCGCTCCTCGGTCGACTTGCCCTCGAAGGGCACGTCGGCGAACATCTTGAAGGTCTTTTCGGCCTCGAGGCAGCGCAGCGAATGGCCGCCGACGCAACTGACATCAACGCCATACATGCCCGGCGCCTGATCGTAGATCGTCTCCGCGGTTCCGCCCATCACACCGCCTTCCATCAGCGAACGGTGCAGCGTCAACGTGTGGAAACCATCCGAGCCCGACTGTTCGCCCGGCACTTTCCAGTTGCATGGCAGCACGAAACGCTGCGGCGGCCCCAGCAGTTCCAGCCCGCTGTCGGTGCGGCAGAACAATTGGTCCATGTAATATTTGATGTCGCCCAGATATTCGTCAAACGAGGGGCCATCGACGTTCCAGGTGGCGAAAATCAGCCCGCCATAGAGGTGCACGCGCGCCTTCCGGAGGTTCAGCGATGCCTTGTCGACATTGTTGCCGTGCATCTTCTCCTTCTCGATCGGGGCGCCGATGAAGTCACCGTTCGGCTTGAACGCCCAGCCGTGGTAGATGCACTGGTGGATCGGCTTGTTACCGGCCTCGCCAAGGCAGACGCGCATGCCGCGGTGCGGGCAGACGTTGAGCGAGACGTTGACGCTGCCATCGCGGTCGCGCGCGACGATGACATTGTCTTCGGCCATGTCGCGGACGATGAAGTCACCCGCCTTGGGGATTTCGCTCTCATGCCCCAGCAGCAGCCAGGTCTTGGCGAAAATCCGCTCCATTTCATGGCCATAGAGTTCTTCATCGGTCATCACGCGCAGCGACACCTCGTTGGTGTCGCGCATGATCAGATCATCGAGGCTGGTGCCGTCACGCAGAACCAGGCTTGCATGTTGCAGCATGGTGGTCTTCTCCTCAGGTGGTTTTTATCGTTGAGTCGCACTATACATATTGAATGAAACTTGTTCAACATGTAAGTTGGCGCGAGATTGTTAATGAGAGGAGTTCGCGATGTCCGCAACGGGCAAGCTGAAGGTGGTGATCAACAAGCCGGCGTGCTGCGGCTACGGTGTTTGCGCGGAAATCTGCCCCGACGTGTACAAGCTGGATGAAAACGGCATCGTCTATGTCGATGACGAAATCGTGCCCGAAGGTCAGGAAGATCTGGCGCGCGAGGGGGCGGATGCCTGCCCGCAGAACGCGATCAAGCTGGTGTCTGCATGATTCGCCTGAAGCTCTGATACGGGTTGGGCCTGATCCGGGATCGGACCCGCCGCCTTGGCATGATCAGTGTGCGTGGGAGATCAGCGTGAAAAGTTCATCCGTCAACTGGCGCCAGACCCTGTCATATTCCTGTGTCCAGCGGTTGCCCGCCATATCGGCCAGCGTGTCGACAAACAGATCCAGCACTTCGCGATAGAGTGGCAGCGGGAAGTCGCCATAGCAGCGGTGGGCGACCACGAGGCTATGGATGGAACCCCGGATCCAGCCTTCGTCGGCGGCGAGAGCGAGCAGGCTGTCGAGAATCTCGCCGGTCATCACCGGGCAGTTCGCCTCGGGCTGAAAGAACATCGCCTTTTGTTCCGGATGGCGGGCGAAAAAGCTGGCGAAAAAGCGTGGAGACAGGTCCTCGTCCTGTTCCACCGCCGCAAAGAGCGAGCGTTCCAGCACCTCCCCGATATCGTTACCCGCGTCCGTCATGGAACTTCCTCCTGCCTTCGGTCCCTGCGCCCGGTGATTGCAGAGCCAGTCCTCGGCCAGCTTGATGGAAATCAAGAATTCACAATGCATCTTTTGACGCGGGTCCAGTTCTGACATCGGGTCCGTGGTATCGTCCTGTCGTGCGGAAGGTTATCGCGCTGCCGATCGCGCCGAAGCAGCGGCCAGCATTTGTGGGAGGACGACATGCGCCACGATCTTGATCCCCTGTTCGCGCCCTTTTCCTGCGGCTCGCTTGCCCTGAAGAACCGCTTCGTCATGTCGCCGATGACCCGCAATTTCAGCCCGGATGGCGTGCCGGGGCCGCAGGTGGCCGAATATTACGCCCGCCGCGCGCATATGGGGCTGGTGATTACCGAGGGCGTTGGCCCCGATCATCCCGCCGCGCTGGGCGATGGCACCACCGGCGGGCCAGCCTTGCCGGTGATGGTTGGCGAGGCGGCGTTGGCGGGCTGGAAGGCGGTGGTTGATGCCGTGCATGCGGCAGGCGGTAAAATCGCGCCGCAGCTATGGCATATGGGTCCGATCCGCCTTGGCGGTACCGGGCTTCATCCGCAAGCGCCATCGGTCAGCCCGTCCGGCATCTGGGGGCCGTTCGACAAGACGATACTGCCGCCCGACTATCTGGCCTCGGTAAAAGCGCCCGGAACGCCAGCCAGCGATGCCGAGATTGCCGATATCATTGCCGGTTTTGCCCGCAGCGCCGGTTTTGCCCACGAACTGGGGTTCGATGCCATCGCGCTGCATGGCGCGCATGGCTATCTGCTCGACAGTTTCCTGTGGGCGGAAACCAACCATCGCACCGACCAGTGGGGCGGGGACCTGCTGCGCCGCACGCGCCTCGCGCGCGAGGTTGTGCGCGCGGTGCGGCAGGCGATTCCGGCGGACAAGCCGATCATCTACCGCTTTTCGCAATGGAAGTTGCAGGATTATGGCGCGAAACTGGCCGAAACACCCGAGGAACTGGGCGTGATCACCGGCGCGCTGGCCGATGCGGGCGTCGATATCTTCGATGTTTCCACCCGCCATTTCGACGCGCCCGCCTTCGCCGGATCGGACATGGGCCTCGCCGGCTGGGTGCGCAAACTGACCGGCAAGCCGGTGATGACGGTGGGCGGCATCGGCTTTGACAAGGATCTGCAAAGCTCCTTCATGGAGCCGACCCTGCCGGTGGACAATCTGGCCGAGGTGGTCCGCCGTTTTGCCGCCGACGAATTCGATCTGGTGGCGATAGGGCGGGCGGCGCTGATGGATGCCGACTGGATCGGCAAGGTCCGGCGCGGCGAACCCTTCAAGCCCTTCGATATGTCCGCCTATGGCCGGCTGGACTGATCAGAAGCTTTCCGAGGTGGCGTAAATATGCAGGCGGGCGGCGTTGGCGTTGCCGGTCTGCTCGCACATGAACAGGATGGCTTTGGCGATATCGTCGGGCACCATCGGCGGGATATATTCATCCCAGCCCGGCTGGCCCTTGTTCTTCATATCGGCGAATATTTCGGTGGTGGTGGTGCCCGGCGCCACCAGTCCGACGCGCACGCCGCTGCCCGCCAGCTCAATGCGCAACACATCGGTAAACCGGTCCAGTGCCGCCTTTAACCCGCCATAGATGCCGGTTCCCGCCGCGGTAATGCTGGCGCCGATGCTGGACAGGTTGACGATCTGGCCGCTGCCCTGCGCCTTCATGTGGCGGGCGAACAGGATGCTGGCCTCGACCACGGCGGTGTAGTTGATGGCGATGAGCGGCTCCAGTTCGGCCAGATCGAACGCATCGACATGGCTGGTGCGCAGGATACCGGCATTGTTGACGAGGATATCGACCTTGCCCAACTGCCGCGTGGCGGCATCGAGCAGGGCTTGCGCCGCGCCCGCTGCGCCAAGATCGAGCGCCAGCGGCACCGCGCCCCCGCCGATTTCCGTTGCCAGCCCCTCCAGCCGGTCAAGCCTGCGCGCAACGAGCATGACCCGCGCGCCCGCCGCGGCCAGCCGCCGCGCGGTCGCCTCGCCGATGCCGGAGGAGGCGCCGGTCACGATGGCATTTTTGCCAGCCAGAGTGGTCATGGGAGTTCCTTACCCGACATTTCCCAGATGGCC
>CAIWFP010000503.1 GCA_903911985.1 uncultured Sphingomonadales bacterium | reverse complement strand
GACACCAGCGACGAATGGATCGTCGAGCGCACTGGTATCCGTAACCGCCACATAGCCGGCGAAGGCGAAACCACCGGCACGCTGGCCGCCGCCGCCGCGCGCGCCGCGCTGGAGGCGTCCGGGGTCGATCCCAAGAGCATCGACCTGATCGTGCTGGCCACCGCCACCCCCGACCAGACCTTTCCCGCCACCGCCACATGGGTCCAGAACGAACTGGGCTGCAACGGCGGCATGGCGTTCGACGTGGCGGCGGTGTGCTCGGGCTTTCTCTATGCCGTGGGTGTGGCCGATTCGATGCTGCGTTCCGGCATGGCCAAGCGGGCTATCGTGATTGGCGCCGAAACCTTCAGCCGCATTCTCGATTGGGAAGATCGCGGCACCTGTGTGCTGTTTGGCGATGGCGCCGGCGCGATTGTGCTGGAGGCGCGCGAGAGCGACGATCCCAAGGCTCCCGGCATTCTGGCCACCAAGCTGCATGCCGATGGCGCGCATAACCAGCTGCTTTACGTCGATGGTGGTGTTTCCAGCACCGGTACGGTCGGCATGCTGCGGATGAAGGGCAAGGAAGTGTTCCGCCATGCGGTGAACAATTTGTCTTCCGTGCTGAAAGAAGTGCTGGACGAGGCGGGCTTCACCGCCGCCGACATGGATTGGCTGGTGCCGCATCAGGCCAATGCCCGCATTCTGGAAGCCACCGCCAAGAAGCTCAACCTCTCGCCCGACAAGGTGGTGGTGACGGTCGACCGGCATGCCAATACCTCCGCCGCATCGGTGCCGCTCGCGCTGGATACCGCCGTGCGCGATGGCCGGATCAAGCCGGGCCAGCTGGTGATGCTGGAGGCGATGGGCGGCGGCTTTACCTGGGGCGCCAGCCTGATCCGCATCTGATGGTGCCAAATCCAACCGGTTTTTCTTTGGGCCGGGCGGCAAAGCGTTGTATCTTCTAGCATTGACTGGCTTCGGTCCGAGTCGTGATGGACCGGGTTGGTGGGCAGTAACGTGTCGTTGCTGTATTTTTATAATACGGGGATTGGGCTATCATGCGTTCCATGAATACGCTCACGCGCGCCGATCTGGCCGAGGCAATCAACCGGAAGCTTGGACTGTCCCGGGCGGAATCGCTGACGATGGTCGAGGAAATTCTCGATTTGATGGCCGACGCGCTGGCTGCGGGCGAGAATGTGAAAATTTCCGGATTTGGCACTTTCCTGCTGCGCGACAAGACCGAGCGCGTGGGGCGGAACCCCAAAACCGGGGTTGAAGTGCCTATCACCCCGCGTCGGGTGCTAACCTTCCGCGCCAGTCAGATGCTCAAGGACCGTGTGTCTGATTCGTGATCGGACGGATCGGTGACCGGGCCAGTACAGTGATCGGGATCTGGGCATGAGTGAGGGCGCCGAAGGGGGCGGTCAGATAGATCTGTTTGATCTGGACGTCGTGGCGCCCCAAGCCGTGGGGCCAAAATCCGTGAAGCAGGTCGAGGCTGAATTGCCAGCGTCGGGCGCCGTGGCCGATCCGGCCCCGTCGCTGTCTGCCCACCCGGCCGAGACCCTGGCAAAAGACGGCCCTGTTGTCGGTGAGACCAAGGATCCGCAAGCCTTTCGCACCATAGGCGAGGTGTCGCGGGCGCTAGCCATCGCGCCGCATGTGCTGCGTTATTGGGAAGAGCAGTTTCCCATGCTGCGCCCGGTAAAACGCAGCGGTGCCCGGCGTTATTACCGTCCGGAAGATATCGCCCTGCTGGAGCGCATCAACCAGCTGGTGCACGGCGAGGGTTATACGCTGCGCGGCGCCCGCCAGTTGCTGGAGGGGGAGGCGCGACAGGCCCGGCAGACAAACCGTCCCGGGGGGCGTCCGGGCGCGCGTCAGAGCAAGGGGTTGGCGGCCGGGGGCGGCAGCGCCTCGCCCGCCCAACAGACGCCCCCGCCCGCAACCAAGCCTGTAGCAGGCCATTCGCCGGAGCCGCTTTCGCCGGAGCCGCATTCGCCAGCCCCGCTTTCGGACGATATGGCTAAACGGCTGCGCGCGATCCGCGCCACGCTGGCCGACGCGCTTCGCGATTCCTGAGGTTTTTTGCACGCAATCCCGGCCCGGTATCAGGGGGCTGAGATATGCCGGGCATCCCGCTCAGTCCTCCACACCCGGCCCCAGCGCGGGGTCGAGATCGCGCGGGCGGGTGAGGTGGACCAGCCGGGCGCAGCCTTCGCGCACATCGCGCCAATGGGTGACATCCAGTTCCAGCACGGCAAAAGTGGCGGTGGGGAATTTTTCCTCCACAATATCGCGCAAGGGGCTGGAGCCGTCATCGGGCACGAGATCGAAGATCAGATCCTCAAGGCCGGGGTTATGGCCCACCATCAGGATGGAATCGCTGCCATCCTCCTGCTCGCGCAACAGGTCGATCAGCACGGCGGAGCTGGCGAGGTATATCCGCCGGTCCCAGTTCACCGCGAAGTTGCTGCCACTGCCATAGCCCCCTCCGTTTTTGGCGCCATTGGCGGCCAGCTCGGCGGTCTCGGCGGCGCGCACCGCCGGCGAGGCGATGATCCGGCTCCATTTCTGGCCGGTTTGCAGGCCATAGTCGCGGATGTGGCGGCCCATGAGCACGGCGCCCTTGCGGCCGCGCTTGTTGAGCGGCCGGTCGAAATCACGCGCGCGGGCGTCGCCCCAATCGGACTTGGCGTGGCGGAACAGGGCCAAGGTTTTCATAGCGGCGTTTTCATATAGGCGTTTTCATTGCGAAGCGGTCATGCCCGTCCATGCGTGATTCGCGCTGCAGCTTGCGCGCTGTTGTCGGGATCTGAAACACCGCCGGCGATGCGTTGTAAAGCCTCCTCCAGCGTGACCCGGTGAATGGGCGTGCCTGCGGGAAAGGCGCTGAGCAGGCGCGAGGGGAACGCGGGCGAGAGCACCACGAAATGGCCCCTGTCGCTTGCCGAGCGGATGAGCCGGCCAAAGCCCTGCGCCAGCCTTGCGCGGATGATCGCATCGTCATGCGCCTGCCCGCCCATCGGATTGGCCATGCGCCGGGCGCGGTGCAGGATGGAGGGCTTGGGCCATGGCACCTGTTCCATCACCACCAGCCGCAGCGATTGGCCGGGCACGTCCACTCCGTCGCGCAGGGCATCGGTGCCCAGCAGCGAGGCATGGGGGTCGTCGCGGAAGATATCGACCAGCGTGCCGGTATCCACCGGATCGACATGCTGGGCATAGAGCGGCAGGCCGACGCGGGCGAGGCGATCGGCGATGCGGCCATGCACCGCGCGAAGCCGGCGGATGGCGGTGAACAGCCCCAGCACCCCGCCGCGCGCCGCCTCGATCAGCCTGGCATAGGCATGGGCGAGGGCGGCCATGTCCCCCTTGGCGACATCGGTGACAATCAGCACCTCGGCCTGAGCGGCATAATCGAAAGGGCTGTCGAAGCCGGCGAGCCGCGGGGCGATATCGAGGTGGGGCGCGCCGGAACGGGCGATGGCGGTGTCCCAATCGTCGCCCGAGCCGCTATTTTGGCTCCCACGATCCCTCAGTGTGGCGCTGGTCATCATCACCCCATGCGCCGGGGCCAGAACCGTGGCGGCAAAGGGGCGCATCGGGTCCAGCCAGCGGCGGTAGAGGCCAATGTCGAATTCGCGGGCATCGGCACGATCCACCGCCAGCCAATCGACGAATTGCGGGTCGCTCGCCCCGCCCAGCCGACCCAGCATGGCCTCCCAGGCGGCGATCAGATCGATACGGGTGGACAGGGCGCGGGTTGCGCCCTCGATACGGGCTCTCCCTTGCGCATCCAGCCAGTCGGGCGGTTCGGTCAGCAAGGCTTCCAGCCGCATGCCCAGCCTGATCAACGGCCCGCGCAAAGCCGCCAGCGCCACTTCCGCCATCTCGGCCCGCTCGATGATGGCGCCATCAAGGCCCGAAGCCTCGGTT
>CAIWFP010000502.1 GCA_903911985.1 uncultured Sphingomonadales bacterium | reverse complement strand
CGCAGCAGGGCGCGGTCCTTCTCGAAGTGGTTGCGGAATTCCTTGTAGGTGGTGGAGCCGATGCAGCGGATGGTGCCGCCGCTGAGGGCCGGCTTCAGCAGGTTGGAGGCGTCCATCGCGCCGCCGCTGGTGGCGCCGGCGCCGATCACCGTGTGGATTTCGTCGATGAACAGGATGGCGTGCGGCATTTTCTCCAGCTCGGAGACCACCTGCTTCAGCCGTTCTTCAAAATCACCGCGAGAGCGGGTGCCGGCCAGCAGGCTGCCCATGTCGAGCGAATAGATCACCGCCTCGGTCAGCACCTCGGGCACATCACCCTCGACGATCTTGCGCGCCAACCCTTCGGCGATCGCGGTCTTGCCCACGCCCGGGTCACCCACATAAAGCGGGTTGTTCTTGCTGCGGCGGCACAGGATCTGGATCGTGCGATCCACCTCCGGCCCGCGCCCGATCAGCGGATCGACCTTGCCGGCCAGCGCCTTCTCGTTGAGATTGACGGTGAACTGGTCGAGCGCGGAATCCTTCTTCGTGGCGCTCTTGGTTTCCGCCTTGTCCTCGCGATGCGGCTCGGCATCGGCGTCTCGCGCGCTCTTGTCCTCGATCCGCTTGCCGCCCTTGCCGATGCCGTGGCTGATGAAGCTCACCGCATCCAGACGGCTCATGTCCTGCTGTTGCAGGAAATAGACCGCATAGGAATCGCGCTCCGAAAACAGCGCGACCAGCACATTGGCACCGGTGACCGTGTCTTTCCCGCTGGATTGCACATGCAGGATGGCGCGCTGGATCACCCGCTGGAAACCGGCGGTGGGGGCGGGGTCGCCCTTGTCCTTGGTTTTCAGGCTCTGATATTCCTGATCGAGATATTGCTTCACCACCTCGGACAGATCGCCCAGATCCACCCCGCAATGGGCCATCACCTCGGCCGCGTCCGGGTCGTCGATCAACGCGAGCAGCAAATGCTCCAGCGTGGCATATTCATGGCTCCGCTCCGCCGCGTGGGACAGGGCGGCATGGAGGGTCTTTTCCAGGCTTTGCGCGAAACTGGGCATTGGGCACCTTCGCTTTTAAAAGAGGCGGGGGTTGGAGAGGCGGACGGAGTGGCCGGCGGACAGGACCCGGACCATAGGCGAATTATATTGACCAAACCTATATGGATGCCGCTCGCGGGAATACGAGGGGGAAGGCGCAAAAGACGGGGCATGGACGCCTGCCCCCATCATGGGTCTTTCCGCGAAAACAGCTGCTCGGCGGCAAGCCGGTGGGCCTCATAGCTTTTCGCATGAGCCTTCACCCGCGCGATCTCGGCCTCCAGCAGGGCGATGCGATGATCGAGCTCATCGCGCGAAAAGCGGTCGAGGCTCTCGCGGGCAAGGAGGCCAGCGGCACCATCCGAAGCGGCCGGGTTAGCCCAGCCTGCGGGAATGGCACCTGCCAGAGTGGGGCGGTCATCGTCCTCCATTGCACTGCAGCATCAACCTGGATGGGCTTGCTGTCAACACCATCCGTCTCTAGAGAATATCCATAGTCTTTCCCGATAGCTACATGGTGAACGATGACTCATCACCTGCCGCAGCTCATGACCGCAATCGGTTTCGCCACCCCCGGCGGGCCAGAGGTGTTGCGGCCCGGGCAATTGCCCGTGCCAAGGCCCGGCCCGGGGCAGGTGCTGGTGCGCGTCGCCTATGCCGGGGTTAACCGGCCGGATGTGGTGCAACGGCAGGGCAACTATCCCCCACCCCCCGGCGCCTCGCCCATCCCCGGGCTGGAAATCGCCGGCGAGATCGTCAGCCTTGGCGCGGACGTGGATACGGCGCTGGTCGGGCAGGAAGTCTGCGCGCTGGTCAATGGCGGCGGCTACGCGCAATATGCCCTGGCCGAAGCGGGCCACTGCCTGCCCGTGCCCGATGGCCTGTCGCTGGCCGAGGCCGCGGCCATCCCGGAAACCCTGTTCACCGTATGGCACAATGTGTTCGAGCGCGGCTGGGTCAGCGATGGCGAGACCATCCTCGTCCACGGCGGCACCAGCGGCATCGGCACCATGGCGATTGCGCTGGGCCAGCATTTCGGCGTCTCGGTCATCGTCACCTGCGGCAGCACGGAGAAATGCGCCGCCGCCCTCGCGCTGGGCGCCAATGCCGCGATTGATTACAAGACGCAGGATTACGTCGAGGAAGTGCGCCGCATCACCGAGGGCCGGGGCGTGAACATGGTGCTGGACATGGTGGCGGGCGCCTATGTGGCTCGCAACCTGCAATGCCTCGCCGATGATGGCCGCCATGTCACCATTGCCCTGCAAGGCGGCGCGAAGGCCGAGGTCAACATGGGGCAGGTCATGGTCCGCCGCCTCACCCTCACCGGCTCCACCCTGCGCCCGCGCTCGAACGAATTCAAAACGCTGGTGGCGCAAGAGATCGCCGCCCATGTCTGGCCGCTGGTGGAAGTGGGGCTGCTGCGCCCGGTGATGGACAGGGTGTTCCCGCTGGATCAGGCCGCACAGGCGCACGCACGCATGGAAAGCGGCGAGCATATCGGCAAGATCGTGCTGGAGGTGGGGTGATGATTCAGGGACTGCTTGTCTCTGCCGTTAGTTTGATCGCTGTGATTGCCTGTTGGCGATGGGGCTTTGTTCGAATTGGCGGGGTGGATTTTCGACGGGATGAAAGCCCGGTCGTCTATTGGCTGATGGTGTCCTTTCTAGGCTTCGTTTTCGCTTCGGGCATAACGATGGCAATGGCGAGACCCTAAACTACACAGCGAGCCGTTCACTCCCCGCTTGCCGAATGCGCCAGCCTGCCCTACATGGCACGCTTGGATGGCCGCTCCGCAAGGGGCGGCCCTGTTATTTTCAGGCCCCCGAAAGCCCAAATTCGGGGCCAGATTGCGCGCCGGAGAAAAGCCAGTGACCCAGCCCACCCCGCTGATGCCCCATGCGACGGCCTCGTGGCTTGTTGATACCACTGCCCTCACCTTTGAGCAGATCTCGGAATTCTGCGGCCTGCACATCCTCGAAGTGCAGGCGATGGCCGACGATCTCGCTTCCTCGAAATACACGGGCCGCGATCCGGTGCGCGCTGGCGAGCTGACCAATGCCGAAATCGAGCGCGGTCAGGCCAACCCCGCCTATCGCCTGCAGATGCACAAGGCGCCGATCAACGTCAACCGCACCAAGGGCCCGCGCTACACCCCAGTCTCCAAGCGTCAGGACAAGCCCGACGGCATCGCCTGGATCCTGCGCAACCATCCGGAAATTTCGGACGCGGCCATCGGCAAGCTGATCGGCACCACCCGCAACACCATCGCCGCCATCCGCGACCGCAGCCACTGGAACATCAGCAACATCACCCCGAAAGACCCGGTGACGCTGGGCCTGTGTTCGCAGCGCGAGCTGGACGCGCTTGTCGCCAAGGCCGCCAAAAAGGCTGGCATCGCCGAGGACGACGGTGCCGCCAACGCCCGTCTGGGCGACGACCGCCAGGCCCTCCTCGAAGAGCTGCGCGCCGAACGTGATGCGCACTCGCGCACCAGCAACGAGGCGGCTCAGGAGGCCGAGGTGGCCGCATGGCTGGCCGCCAAGCGCGCAGCCGAGGCCGAAGAAGGCCAAGGCTAACGGGGTTTAAGGGTCAAGACGCAGGGGCGAGTTTGATGTTCCGAATTGCCGATGCAAATCGGTCGGCCCCTGGCAACCCCTTCCCTGTCATTGTCGCGCCATGGGTTCGGCCCTGCGCAAACCCGCCGTGCCGCAGGCTTTAACGCCACTTCGCGGCAGGGCGCGCCGTCGAGGTTGTGCCACAACGCTGACAGCTATGGGGGTTTGGGGATGTAACACCCCCAAGTAACTCTCTAATTCCTCTCAATTCCCGCTTGCATCACCACCCCGCCGGGAGCACTCTGCCCCGATGGAGGATGCAGGCGCACAAATCGCCGCAACGGAACCGTGGCGGACGCAATACGCGCACCCTTGCGCGTGGGATCAAACCTTCACGCCGCTTTCCCTCACCGACATGTTCCTCAATTCCGCTCAGCTGTGGCCGCAAAAGCCGCTGGTGGATTTTTTCCTCCGCCGCTTC
This sequence comes from uncultured Sphingomonadales bacterium, assembly GCA_903911985.1. Classification (GTDB taxonomy): domain Bacteria; phylum Pseudomonadota; class Alphaproteobacteria; order Sphingomonadales; family Sphingomonadaceae; genus Novosphingobium. The sequence goes on along the minus strand of CAIWFP010000502.1, from coordinate 1,998 downwards.
ACCTATGCGCAAATGGCCACCGAGGCATTGGCTTTCGCCACGGGCCTGTCACGCTTGGGCATCGCGCGCGGCGACCGGGTGGGCCTGTTTCTGCCCAATGTGCCGATTTATGTGCCCGCCTATTACGGCGCGCTAATGGCTGGCGCGGTGGTGGTGAATTTCTCGCCACTCTACACCGCGCCGGAGCTGGAGGCGCAAGTCGCCGATTCGGGCGCGCGGCTTTTGGTCACGCTCGATTCGCCCGCACTCCTGCCCAAGGCGACGGAGGTGTTGCACAATTCGGCGCTGGAGATGCTGGTGGTGGGCCGTCTGGCCACCATGCTGCCTCTGGCAAAAGGGGTTGCCCTGCGCCTCTTCGGCCGCTCCCAGCTCTCCCCCCTCCCGCGCGATATGGCCGTGATCGACTGGGGCGAGGTGATTGGTTTCGGCGAACCCTCGGCCGCCGCCCCCTTCTGCCCCGTCACGGTGGAACCAGAGGTGGATGTCGCCCTCATCCAATATACCGGCGGCACCACCGGCAGCCCCAAGGGCGCGATGCTGACCCACCAGAACCTCTCCGCCAACGCGCGGCAAATCGTGGCGGTGGATGCCCATGCCGTGGGCCACGGTCATGCTCCCGATCGCGACATGATGCTGGGCGCGCTCCCCCTGTTTCATGTTTTCGCCAATTCCACCGTGCTCAACCGCACCGTGGCGGATGGCGGCTGCATCGCCATGCTGCCCCGCTTCGATGTCGGGCAGGTGGTGGCGACCATCCGCCGCGTGCGCCCCACCATCTTCCCCGGCGTGCCGACGATGTTTCAGGCGCTGGCCGATTTTCCGGGCATGCGGCACGAATGGTTCAAGGGTTTGCGCGCCTGTATCTCCGGCGGGGCACCGCTGGCCGCCAACGCGCGCGACGCCTTCACCAAGGCCACGGGCGCACAGCTGGCGGAAGGCTATGGCCTCACAGAATGCGCGGGCGTGGCTTCCGTCAATCCCTATGAGGGGGTGAACCGCCCCGGCAGCATCGGCCAGCCCCTGCCAGCCACGCGGCTGCGGCTGCTCGACAAGCTGGATCCGAACGCCGATGCCCCTCCCGGAGAACCGGGCGAGCTGGCCATCGCCGGCCCGCAGGTGATGCGCGGCTATTGGAACCTGCCACAAGCCGATGCCGCCACCTTTGTCATGCGCGACGGGATCCGCTGGCTGCGCACCGGCGATGTCGCGGTGTTCGATCCCGACGGCTATGTCCGCATCGTCGACCGGATGAAGGACATGATCTCGGTCGGCGGCTTCAAGGTCTATCCCAGCCGCGTGGAAGTGGTGCTGCACGAACACCCCGCCGTGCGCGAGGCGCTGGTCATCGGCGTGCCCGACGCGCGCCTTGGCGAGCGCCCCCGCGCCTATGTCGCGCTGAAGACGGACCCCGTCGCGCTGGTGTCCCTCGGGCTTCACCCCGCCGAGGCACTGGCCGAATGGCTGAACGCGCGGGTCGGCAAGCACGAAAGGGTGGAAAGCGTGGTCCTGCGCGACGCCCTGCCCAAAACCATGATCGGCAAGCTGGACCGCAAGGCGCTGCGGTTGGAGGCAGGGGTTTGAGGGGTATTACCGGTGAAGGCAGGTTGAAAGGCTTAAACCCACATTTCCCATTCGCATCTGGGAAATGTGGGCTAAATCTAACTCGCCTGTCGTTTCCTGAACGTGTGAAAACTTGTTGCCGTCCAAATCGGTCATGCCGCGCACATGCAGACGCATATGCCATATGGGCCGCTTTGCGCCTGCTCTATTGAACAAGATTACTTCGCCGTCTTTAAGTTCAACCCTGTTGTTATAGCGTTGCGCCATATCTGCCTCGGTGTTCTAATGGTTCCTTGTACAAACATTGTACGGTCTGCAGTATGTTTTGCCTATCGAAAGAGCACTTGTACCATTTTTGTACGGAGCCGAATATGAAAAAGCCCGGGAAAAATCCCGGGCTTTCCAATAGTTTAAAGCAGATACAAGAAGCGCGAAAAT
>CAIWFP010000501.1 GCA_903911985.1 uncultured Sphingomonadales bacterium | reverse complement strand
GCGCCGCGCGGGCTTTAGGCGATTTCCGTTCAAGCTGACGCGAACGGAAAAGCGACGCTCAGGCGCCGCGCGGGCTGGTCGCGTTTCTCGATCCCGATTGATCGGAAAACGCTCTAACACAAACCGGGGGCCGACGCAGGTCAGCCCCCGGAACGGTGTTTCAGCGGCGGGCCAATGCGGCCCGCCCCCGGCTCAGATGGTGATCAGAACTTGGCCTGAATGGTGCCCTGCACCTGACGGCCCACCTCATAAACATAGAACTGGCCGTCGGTATCGAGCAGCGAACGTTTGTCGGCCAGGTTGAACACCGCCAGCTTCAGCTTGATGTGCCCAAAGTCATAAGACACCGAGGCGTCGACCGACGAATAAGGGCTGATGCGGGTCGCGCCATCCGAGCCCAGTTGCGGGCCGACGTATTTGTCGGAGATGGTGGCCTGCCAGCTGCGGTTGTCATAGATCAGGCCGAGCGCGGCCGTGCTCTTGGGGGCATTGGTATAATCCGAGCCGCCGGTAAGATCGCGCGAGATGTTGCGCGAGCCATTGGCAAAGGCGGTGAGGCCCAGACCAAGGTTGAAGGCGCCTTGCGCTTCCCAGCCATAGTAGCGGCCCTTGCCGGTGTTGACGTAGCAGAAGCAGGGCGCCTTCTTGCTCTTGTTCACCAGCACATTGTTGGCATCAATGTAGTAGTAGTCGGCATCCAGCGTCAGGCGGCCCTTGGTGTAGACCGTGCCGCCCTGATAGGTGGTGGTGGTCTGGGGCGCGGTTGGCGCGGTGGTGCCGAACTTGGGCGTCAGCGTCTTGACCGGCGGGATCAGGAAGCCGGTGGCGGCCTGACCATAGACCGACCAGTTGGGTGTGATGCGATAGTTGGCGGTGATGAACCACATGGTCTTGTTATAGGTGCGGCTGCCGATGGCGGGGCCGAACTTGTCAATTTGCGCCGCGATATCACGCGTATAGTGCAGCTGCTTGATACCCGGTGTGATCGTCAGATTGTCGAGCGGGCGATATTCGAAGTCGGCGAAGAGCTGATACTGGTCCCAGCTGGACGGTTCGTAATAGAGATAGTTGGTCGGATTGCCGTTCTGGTCTTCCTGCGAACCGTAAGCCGAGGTTGTCGACAGGTCGGGTGCACCGGTGGTGAAATCCCAGTTGGAGATGAAGCGGGTGGCCTTCGAGTGCTCATACAGGCCGCCGGCGCGCAGCGTGCCAAAGCCCAGATCCTGATTGACGCGCAGGATATTGCCATAGGTGCTGTACTTGTTCTGCTTGTGATAGCCGGCGATGTCCGAGTTGAACGTCGAGCCGCCATCGGTGGAGATGTAGCTGGTGCCCACATCAGTCGCCGGATTGAGCAGATCGCTCACTGACTGCGCCGAGACGGTCTGGTTGTCGTAATAGTAGTAATAGGCGTGGTCCTCGATGGAGAGGCCATGGCCCACGTTCCACTTGAGGTTCAGATAGTTGAAGCTGGTGTTCTTGTTGACGTAGTTATAGCCGGCATAATGCTCATCGGTCGGGTCGTTGTTCAGCGCGAAATTGATGCCGTAAGCGGCCTTCTGATCGGCGGTGATGCCGAAACCGATGAAGGTGCCGCCGCTGTCGGCCTGATTGTAGCGGATGTGGTTGATCGAGGAGAAAGCGGTCAGCGTGGCGTCGCTGCCCAGCGGCACCACCAGCTTGGCCAGGAAGTTGCGGCCCATGCCGCCCGAGCTGGTCGTCTGCCCATCGGACGAGCGCAGATCGGCGCTGAGCAGCAGCCTGGCGCCGCCCAGGTCCGAAATCGCGCCGGTCTGCAGGGTGGTGACGAAGGACTTGGTGTTGAAGCTGCCGAAGGTGGCCTTCTGGCTCACGCTGAACTGGTCGTCCACATGGGGGGAAAACAGGTGGATGGCGCCGCCAAAGTTGGCCTGCCCCATGTCGCCCGCCGCACCCGGGCCGCGATCGACCACCGCCGTGCCGATGGTCGAGCCGGGGAAGAAGGCCGAAGGGTGGTGGGTGGTGTCGTTGGCGTCGCCAAAGGCGATGCCGTCGAAGGTGATGTTGAAGTTGCCGTCCTGAAAACCACGCAGGGTGCTGATGCTGGCATCACCGATGCCGCCGCCGATGGCGCTGACGGTGGCGACCGAAGGCGCGATCATTATGGCGGTGGTGTAATCGCCGCTCTCGGGCGTCGCCTGCTCGATGAACTTGTGGGTGATCAGCGATTCGGGCTGCGTTTCCAGAATGGAGGCCTTCGAGGGGGCGGCAACGGCGGCCGAGTTGCTCTCGGCGGTGACCACGATGGTGGACACATCGGTGCCTTCGGTGCCGGTGGCGTTAACGCCAGCGGGTGGAGTTGCCTCGGCAAGCGCGGCACTGGCGCAGATCAGCGAAAGCGCGGTGCCACAAAGCAAAGTCGTGAATTTGGTCATGTTTGGTACCCCCTGAAGATATGCCGCACCCGCTAAGGGGGGCGCATGACAGGGGCGTGACAAAGGGCGCGATTTTGCGGCGCCGCGACAAATTGCGACAAAAGGAGTTGGAGCGCGCGGCCAGATCGCGCCCGACAAGCGCCCGCTGCCCGCGAGAGTGTTCCGGCACGGTTGGACGAATGGGCCGGAACATGCACCAGCCGTTTCAGTTTCGCCGCGCAAGTCCCCTCACGCCGCCGCCGGGTGCGGCAAATTCAGGCCCCCACCCGGGCTGGAGCGTTGTCACAATGAGCGAAAACGCTTTAGTCTTTTGTGGTCGCATTTTCCGAGCCGTTGACCGTTCACCGTCAACTTGAAAATGCGCTCAATGCGCGTCGCCCCTATTTGGAGGCGAACTGTCCGGCCTGCGCCTGAAAATGGTCGCGGGCAAAGCTGCGGGCGACCGTGGCGGTCTTGAAGAACTCGGCCTGCAGCGTGGAGGTGACGATGGGATAGCCCTGCGAGTTATAGTGGATGTCGCGCACGGTCAGCCGGAAATTGCCTGCCTCGTCCTTGTTGATGAGGAAGGGTTTTACGGTGTCTGAAGACATGGTTGTGTTCCTAAATGGAGAAAATCAGGCGGAGTTTGCAGTGCCTGGGACAGGGACTTGGCGGTCGGGCTGGGCGCTGGCGAACCAGATGACATGTCTGGCCCCCTTGCCGTTGCTGCGGGCCCGCACCGCAACCTCGTTGACTGTGAAGCCGGTTCTTTTCAGCCGGCGGGTAAAAGCGTCGTCCTTGGCCGCCGACCAGATGGCCAGCACGCCCCCGGGGCGCAGAGCCAGTTTGGCCGAGCGCAGTCCGCGCTCGCCATAGAGCTCGTTGTTGGCCGCGCGCACCAGACCATCGGGCCCGTTGTCGACATCAAGCAAAATCGCGTCAAAATCTGAGCGCGCGGCACGGATGACCGCCGCGACATCGCCCTGCACCAGAGAGACGCGCGGATCATCCAGACAGCCCGCCATCAGCTCGCGCATCGGGCCACGGGCCCATTCGATGATCGCGGGAACCAGCTCGCAACAGGTGACGCGGGCATCCGGTGGCAGCGCGGCGAGCGCCGCCCGCAGGGTGAAGCCCATGCCATAGCCGCCCACCAGCATATGGGGTTTTTTCCGCCCGGCGATCATCTCGCAACTCATCGTTGCCAGCGCCTCTTCCGAGCCCTGCATGCGGGTGCTCATCAACTCGTTGCGGTCAATGAGTATCATGTAGTCGGCACCGTGGCGCACGAGGGTCAGCTCGTCACCGCCGGGAATGCGGGCCGTGGCGATTGTCTCGCGCGGGATCATGTCGCCGCTTCCGGGCAAGGATGCTCCGAGCGGCGCATAGTCTAGCCCCGGCGTCCCTTGCGGGCGGCATAGCGCGCGTCGCGGGCGGCCTTGCGCTCGGCTTCGGCGGCGATTTTAGCGGCGGCGGCGGCTTCGGCCGATTCGGTGAGCGCCTTGGCGCCCTCGATCTCGGCCAGCAACTTGGCGGCGGCGGCCTCCTCGCGGGCCAGCTTGGCGGCTTCGCGCTTTTGCAGGGCGGCGGCTTCCTTGGCGGCCTGGGCGGCAACGCGCCGGTCCAGCTCGGCCTGATCCACCGCCGGGCGGGCTTTCAGCTTTTCGAGCGCGCGGTTGCGGGCACTGTTGGCCGCCGCTGTGCGTTCCTGAAAACCGGGTTCCTTATATCCTCGCATTAATGGGCCTTTCCTGAGGCGATCTGGGGGCGATGCCGGCCAAAATCATCGGGCGCGGCAGCTGTATCAATCCATGGGTGGCATCCGCGATGGGCTGCGGATGCCGACGAAATTATGCCCAAACGGGCAATGGCGGCCGACGGTGGTTTCCCACCTTCAAGATTCCAGAAAGGAAACTCCTGAAATTCGGCCATATTTTGGCATAAGCCCCACATTACGCAAAGGCGGGGCGGCCGAAAGAACATTGCTGCGGCCACATCACTATGCCGCAAACCACCCCCATTCTACCAGGATGGCTCCGGGGGCAAGCCTTCATCGGGCGAAAGCTGCGGCAATCTTCGAATTTATACCAAGGTTCGATGAGCTTGACTCATCGGACCTTGGTTAAGCCCGTGTGGCGCTTGAACATTTCCAAGGCGTGATGC
>CAIWFP010000500.1 GCA_903911985.1 uncultured Sphingomonadales bacterium | reverse complement strand
AGCAGGCGATAGCGTTCGTCGGCATCGAGGAAGTCGTATTCCTCGTGGATATCGGCGAGGGCGCGGCCAGAGGCTGGGATAGGGGTGTCGGACATGAGCCGCGCCCTAGCGATTCGGGGCGGCGGGGTCTAGCGTGGGTTTGTCCGCGACGCGCATCGGGGCCGGGGCGACTGGCAAAAACACGCATGATCGGGCCATTTCGTCGGATTCGCGGGTGAATAGGCGCCGGGCGGTGCTTGCATTTCGCGGGCAGGCGGCCTATAGGCACATTCATCCAGACATTGTCATTGCAGAGTCCGGGCTGGCGCCGAAAGGGGCCGGCGCGAAACTGCATTGGTATTGTCGGGTTTTGGGTGCCGGGCCATTGGGCTGTCCGGCGGCCCCGGGGGTTTTCCCAAGTTTGGAGAGTTCATGGCCAATCTGGCGCGTATTACCGAGATTGTTGAGCCCGAGGTGAAGGCCCTGGGATTCGATCTCGTGCGCGTGCTGGTTTTCGGCAAGACCGAGGTGGGTGACGAGGATCACACGCTGCAGGTGATGGCCGAGAACCCGGCGAGTGGCCAGCTGCTGCTCGGCGAATGCGCCGCCCTCTCGCGCCGCATTTCCGACCGGATCGACGAGGCCGAGGATGCCGGCGAGGTGCTGATCGAGGAGGCCTACCGGCTGGAGGTTTCCTCGCCCGGCATCGACCGCCCGCTGACCCGCCTGAAGGATTTCACCAACTGGGCCGGGCATGAGGCTCGCGTGATGCTGGTCAACCCCGTTGAGGGCAACCGCAAGAGCCTGCATGGCGAGCTGGTTGGCCTTGCCAAAAACGAAAACGGGATTGAGACCGTTCAGTTCGACGACAAGAAATCCGGCCGGGTGACCTTCACCCTTGCCGACATTCAATCCGCCAAGCTGGTCCTCACCGACCGCTTGATCGCCGCCTCCAAACCCCTCGATCTCTCGGATGCCGACGATATCGAGGAAGACCTCACCGAAGCTCAGGAAGACTGATATGGCCAGTGCGATTTCCGCCAACCGTGCCGAACTGCTCGCGATTGCGACGGCCGTTGCCACCGAGAAGATGATCGACAAGGCGATCGTCATCGAGGCGATGGAAGAGGCGATCCAGAAGAGCGCGCGCAACCGTTATGGTGCCGAAAACGACATTCGCGCCAAGCTCGACCCGCGCACCGGCGATCTGCGCCTGTGGCGCGTGGTGGAAGTGGTGGAAGAGGTTGAGGACTACTTCAAGCAGGTGGACCTGAAACAGGGCGAGAAGCTGCAGCCGGGCGCCAAGGTTGGCGATTTCATCGTCGATCCGCTGCCGCCGGTGGATCTGGGCCGCATTGACGCCCAGAGCGCCAAGCAGGTCATCTTTCAGAAGGTGCGCGATGCCGAGCGCGACCGCCAGTATGCCGAGTTCAAGGACCGCGCCGGCGAGATCATGACCGGGGTGATCAAGTCGGTCGAATTCGGCCATGTGATCGTCAACCTCGGCCGCGCCGAGGGGGTCATCCGCCGCGACCAGCAGATCCCCCGCGAGGTGGCCCGTGTCGGCGAGCGGGTTCGCGCCCTCATCCTGCGGGTGGAGCGCCAGAACCGTGGACCCCAGATCTTCCTTTCCCGCGCCCACCCCGACTTCATGAAGAAGCTCTTCGCGCAGGAAGTGCCCGAGATTTACGACAATATCATCGAGATCAAGGCCGCCGCCCGCGATCCCGGCAGCCGCGCCAAGATCGGCGTGATCAGCCGCGATTCCTCCATCGACCCGGTCGGCGCCTGCGTCGGCATGAAGGGCAGCCGCGTCCAGGCGGTCGTTCAGGAGCTTCAGGGCGAGAAGATCGACATCATCCCGTGGAGCGAGGACACCGCGACCTTCGTGGTGAACGCCCTCCAGCCCGCCACCGTTTCGCGCGTGGTTATCGACGAGGACGAGAGCCGCATCGAGGTGGTGGTGCCCGACGATCAGCTGAGCCTTGCCATTGGCCGCAGGGGCCAGAATGTGCGTCTGGCCAGCCAGCTGACCAACTCGGCCATCGATATCATGACCGAGGCGGAAGCCAGCGAGAAGCGCCAGAAGGAATTCTCCGAGCGGTCCAAGATGTTCGAGGAAGAGCTCGACGTCGACGAGACGCTGTCGCAGCTGCTGGTGGCCGAGGGCTTCACCGAGCTGGAGGAAGTGGCCTATATCGAGCTGGCCGAACTGGCCACCATCGAGGGTTTTGACGAGGAACTGGCGCAGGAGCTGCAAAGCCGCGCCACCGAGGCGCTGGACCGCCGCGAGGAGGCCGCCCGCACGGCGCGCCGCGAACTGGGCGTCGAGGATGATCTGGCCGAGCTGCCGCATCTGACCGAGGCCATGCTGGTGGTGCTGGGCAAGGCGGGGATCAAGACGCTGGACGATCTGGCGGATCTGGCCACCGACGAGCTGATCGCCAAGAAGCGCAGCGGCGAACCCCGCCGCCGCAACACCAACAGCCCCGAGCGGCGCGAGCGCCCCGATCAGCGCGAGGAAGCCAAGGGCGGTGTGCTGGGTGAGTTTGCCCTGACCGAGGAGCAGGGTAACGAGATCATCATGGCCGCGCGCGCCCATTGGTTCACCGATGAAGAGGAGGCCGCCGGTGCGGAATCCTCACAATGACCGCGTAAGCGCCGACATCGATGGGCAAGGGCCCGAGAGGAAATGCATCCTCTCGGGAGACCATGACGCGCGTGATGCGCTGATCCGGCTGGCCATCGCCCCGGAAGGGCCCGATGGCGCCTGTATGGTGCTGCCCGATGTGATGGCGCGCGCCCCCGGGCGCGGCGCGTGGATCGGCGTTTCCAAGGCGGAACTCGAGGCCGCCATCGGCACCGGAAAGAACGGGGCGGGAAAGAACGGGGCGGGAAAAAACGGGGGGCGGCTGAAGGGCGCGCTGGCCCGGGCGTTCAAGGGTTCCACCTTTACCATCCCCGAGGATCTGCCCCAGCGTATCGAGGCGGCGCTGCGTCGCGCCGTGACAGACCGGCTGGGACTGGAAATGCGCGCCGGACGGCTTATCTTGGGGACAGACCGTATCGCCGAACAGGCCCGCAGTGGCATTGTCCACTGGCTGGCCCATGCTTCCGACGCCAAGCCCGATGGGAGCCGCAAGCTCGATCAGGCCTGGCGCGTGGGCATGGAGGCCGAGGGCAGCGGCATGAGTGGTGTCACCTTGCCACTGGACCGGGCGGCTTTGTCTGTGGCATTGGGCCGCGACAATGTCGTCCATCTGGCGCTGTGCGATGCGGGGGCGGCCGAAAGGCTGGATGTTCCGCTGCAGCGCCTGTTGCGTTTTCTTGGGGGCAGCGAACCGGCAGGCGATGTGTCTGGCGGTCCCGAACCAAACGGGCAAGCGGTGAGTGACGGAGATGGCCCCGGGCCAGACCCGGGCGCGCCGGTGGTTGCCGAAACGCGATGATGGGCCGGCCCCGATAGGCCGGAATGACGACGAATTGAGATTGAAGGACTGTGAAGACCCTATGAGCGAGACCGACAACAAACCGACACTGGGCCGCAAGCCGCTGGGTCTCAAGACCTCGGTCCAGGCGGGCGAGGTCAAGCAGACCTTCAGCCATGGCCGCACCAACAAGGTGGTGGTCGAGGTGAAGCGGCGCAAGCTGATCGGCAAGCCCGGCGAGGCCGGTGGTGCGCCAGAGGCTCCCGCGCCTGTGCAGGCTGCGGCCCCCGCGCCGGCGGCCCCTGTTGTCGCCGCGCCAGCCCCACGTCCTGCGCCGGCTCCGGTTCGTCAGGCGCCCTCCAACGAGACGCGTCAGGAAATGCAGGCCCGCCTGCTGCGCGAGGCCGAGGAAGCACGCATTGCCTCCGCCGAGGCCGCCACCCGCCGCGAGGCCGAGGATCGCGCCCGCGCCGCCGAGGAGGAACGCCGCCGCGCCGAGGAACTGCGCAATCCCGCGCCCAAGCCAGCCGCCGAACCGGTAGCCGAGGCCGCGCCGGAACCCGCGCCTGTTGCTGCCGAAGCCCAGCCTGCGGCTCCGGTTGTCGCGGAGGTGGCGTCCGAAACGCCGGTTGCCGCCACCGCGGAGCCTGTTGCCGAGGAGCGCGCCGCAGCCCCCGGGCCACGCCGTTTCACTCCCGTGGCCGCGCCGGTGCGTCGCCCCGAAGCGGTGGTTGCCCCCAAGAAGCAGCCCAGCCACGCCCGTGACAAGGCCGGGGTCGATCGGCGCCAGTCGGGCAAGCTCACCGTCAGCAAGGCGCTGAACGAGGACGAAGGCGCCCGCGCCCGCAGCCTGGCCGCGCTGAAGCGCGCCCGCGAGAAGGAACGCCGCGCCCACTTTGGCGGCATGAGCCAGCCGCGCGAGAAGCAGGTGCGCGATGTCGTCGTGCCCGAGGTGATCACCGTGCAGGAACTGGCCAATCGTATGGCTGAGAAGGGTTCCGACCTGGTGAAGGCCCTGTTCAAGATGGGCGTGCCGGTCACGATCAACGAGAACATCGATCAGGACACCGCCGAGCTGCTCGTTGAGGAGTTTGGCCACAATATTCAGCGCGTTTCCGAGAGCGATGTTGATATCGACAATAGTGTCGATGTCGATGCCGAGGAGACGCTGGTTACGCGCCCGCCGGTGGTTACCATCATGGGCCATGTCGATCACGGCAAGACCAGCCTGCTGGACGCCCTGCGCGGCACCGATGTGGTGCGCGGCGAGGCCGGCGGCATTACCCAGCATATCGGCGCCTATCAGATCAAGACCAAGGGCGGCGATCCCGTCACCTTCCTTGACACGCCGGGTCACGAGGCCTTCACCGACATGCGTATGCGCGGGGCCAATGTCACCGACATCGTCGTGCTGGTGGTGGCCGCCGATGACGGCATCATGCCGCAGACCATCGAGGCGATT
>CAIWFP010000499.1 GCA_903911985.1 uncultured Sphingomonadales bacterium | reverse complement strand
GGTGCCTTGCCAACATGGGCGATGTCGAACCATTCCACGGCCTGCGCCGCCGAAATGATCTCGTCGTCACCATGGCCCCAGCCAAGGCGCAGCAGATAATTGAACACCGCCTCGGGCAGCAGGCCCATCTCGTCGCGATAGGCATCCACCCCCAGCGCGCCGTGGCGCTTGGACAGCTTGGCGCCATCGGAGCCATGGATCAGCGGGATATGGGCATAGGCCGGGTCGGGCCAGCTGCCCTCTATTCCGTTCATCGCGCGGATGATGACCAGTTGGCGGAAAGCGTTGTTCAGGTGATCGTCGCCGCGAATGACATGGGTGACGCCCATGTCGTGATCGTCCACCACCACGGCCAGCATATAGGTGGGGGTGCCATCGGAGCGGAGCAGCACGAAATCGTCCAGCTCGGCATTGGCGACGGTGACATCGCCCTGCACCAGATCCGGGATGGTCGTCTCGCCCTCGCGTGGCGCCTTTATGCGCACCACGAAGGGCTGGTCGGCGGGGGCGGTTGCCGGGTCGGCATCGCGCCATTCGCTGGTGATGCGGAAAGGTCGGCGCTCGGCCTGGGCGGCTTCGCGGCGGGCGGCCAGTTCCTCCTGCGTGAGGTAGCAGCGATAGGCATGGCCCGAGACCAGCAATTGCGCGGCAACCCCGGCATGGCGGGCGGAGCGGGCGAACTGGAACACCGGTGCCTCGTCTCCGCCAAGACCCAGCCAGTTCAGCCCGTCGAAAATCGCCTCGATTGCCGGCTCTGTGGAGCGGGCGCGGTCGGTGTCCTCGATTCGCAGCAGATATTTGCCGCCGTGGTGGCGCGCGAACAGGTAGTTGAACAGCGCCGTGCGGGCGCCGCCAATGTGCAGACAGCCGGTGGGCGAAGGCGCGAAACGGGTGACGACCGGGCCGATAGCCCGCGTCCTCGCCCCCGCCGTGTCGGCGTTTACCCCGACGCTTGCCCCAACGCTTGCCAACCGCTCGTCCTTCCTGTCCAATAGTTCGATGGCAAGGTCAGCCACCGCCCATTCTGATGAGCCTGACAGCTCCGTGACGCTTTTGCATCCGGATGACGCTGCACTGCAACAATTTACTTGGCGCAAGGGTTGCCACTTGTCCAGACTTGGCAGGCGTCTTGGCGACAAACTGGAACATTTTCTAGGTCTGGCGGGTTTCGACCGCGCGCCATGGGTGGCGGTGGGCATGGCGCTTGGCATTTCCGCCTGGTTTGGCCTGCCCAATCGCGCGGAATGGCTGGCGTTGATCGCCCTTTGTCTCGGCATGGCGCTGATGGCGTGGGGTTTTATGTCGGCCATGGGGCGCTGGCCGCATCTGCGGATGGCGATTGTCGCCATGGCGCTGGCGCTGGCCGGGGGCTGCGGGCTGGTTTGGGTGAAGTCCGCGCTGGTGGGGACCCCGCCGCTATCCTATCCCACGGTGGCGCCGCTGATCGGCACGGTGCTGGAACGGACCGAGCAGCCGGCCGAGGGGCGGGTGCGACTGCAACTGGCCGTGCGCGACCCGCATACGGGGCGGCCGATTCGCGTGGAGATAAAATTGCCGGTTGGCGCCGGGGATCAGGCTGGTGGCGATCGGGCGGATTTGGCCGAGGGGGCGGTGGTGCGGTTGCGCGCGAGGCTGATGCCACCCGAGCCACCCCGCCTGCCGGGTGCGCGGGATGCCGCCCGCGAGGCCTGGTTCTCCGGGATTTCCGCCGTCGGCAGTGCCATTGGGCCGGTGGAGGTGGTGGCGCCGCCGCGTGGAATTAAGATGTGGGCATGGGCGCGTCATGCGCTGGCCGGCCATGTGCGCGTCCGGGTGCCGGGGTCGGCCGGGGGCATTGCCGCCACACTGGTCAGCGGCAATCGCGGCGGTATCGCGCAGGCCGATCAGCAGGTGATGCGCGATGCGGGGCTGACCCATCTTCTGGCGATCAGCGGCCTGCATGTCAGCGCGGTGGTGGCCGGGGCCTATTTTCTCGCCTTCCGCCTGCTTGGCCTGTGGCCGTGGTTCGCCTTGCGGCGGCGGGTGCCGGTGATGGCGACACTGGCGGGCGCCGGTGGAGGCGTTGCCTATACGCTGCTGACCGGCATGCATCTGCCCACGGTGCGCGCCTGTGTGGGGGCGCTGCTGGTGCTGGGGGCGATGCTGGCCGGGCGCTCGCCACTCAGCATGCGGTTGCTGGCGGTGGCAGCCTTTGCCGTGATGCTGTTGTGGCCCGAGGAGGTGATCGGGCCGAGTTTCCAGATGAGCTTTGGTTCGGTGATCGCGATTATCGCCCTGCACAGCGCGGCGCCGGTGCACGCGTTCCTCGCGCCCCGGGCGGAGAGCGGCTGGCGGCGGGTGGGGCGGCATCTGGCGGTGCTGCTGCTCGCGGGAATGGTGATCGATCTGGCGCTGATGCCGGTGTCGCTGTTTCACTTTCACCGCGCCGGGGCCTATGGCGCGGCGGCCAATCTCATTGCTATTCCGCTGGTGACCTTTGTCGCCATGCCGGCGATTGCCGTGGGGTTGGTGCTGGATGTGGTGGGTGCGGGGGCGCCTGCGTGGTGGGTGGTGGCCCGCTCGCTGGAGGGGCTGCTGGGGGTGACCCACTGGATTACCAGCCAGCCGGGCGCTGTGTCGCAATTTTCGGCGATGGGTGGGGGTGTCTATGGCCTGTTTATCGGCGGCATGCTGTGGCTGGGGCTGTGGCAAAGCCCTCAGCTCGGGCGGACACGATTTTGGGGGCTGGCGCCGGTGCTGGTGGCGACGGTCCTGCTCGCCAGCCTGCGCGCGCCAGACCTGCTGATTACCGCCGATGGGCGCAATGTCGGAATTGCCGATGCGCAAGCCGGCTCTGGCGGCCAGCTGTTGCTGCTCCGCATGGGACGGTCGTCCTATAACCGCGACAATTTTCGCGAAATGACGGGTCTGACAGGGGAGGTGGCGCCGCTGGATAATTGGCCGGGCGCGCGGTGCAATCATGATTTCTGCGCGGTGGAGCTGGTGCGTGGCGGGCGGAAGTGGCGTCTGTTGATCGCGCGCGGTGATGCGGTGGCGCCCTATCCCGAGATGGCGCGGGCCTGTGCCAGCGTGGATATCGTGGTGAGCCCGCGCACGCTCTATGGCCCGTGCGAGCCGGCATTGCTAACGGCGGACAAGGCCTTGCTGGCGCGAAGCGGGGCGCTGGCGCTCGATCTTGAACAGCGGCGGGTTGTTGCCGTGGCGGATACCGAGGGCGAGCACCCCTGGTGGCGGGCCGGCCATCATCTTCCGGCGCAGGACGAGGACGACAGCGCGAGCCCCGACGGCCTTTCCGGCCCGCTATTGCCTGGTGCGGCGGCGGAAAGCGCAGGGCCATTGATCGCACCGCTTCGGTGAAGGCGGGTTAGCCCCGGCCCCGAAGACGGAGCCCGCGACGGACCTTAGTGGTAGCGGCGCAGCAGCCCGGCCAGCTTGCCCTGAACCTCGACCTCGCCCGGACGGTAGAATTGCGGTTCATAGGCCGAATTGGCGGGGTCGAGCCGAACCATGCCACTCTCGCGGCGCAGATATTTCAGCGTTGCTTCCTCGCCGCGGACCAGCGCCACGACGATCTCGCCGTCCCGCGCGACATTCGTGCGCAGGATCAGCGCGTAATCGCCATCGAGAATGCCAGCCTCGATCATCGAATCGCCCGAGACCTCCAGCGCGTAATGTTCGCCCGAGCCCAGCAGCGCGGCAGGCACCGGCAGGGTGGACTGGCCTTCCAGCGCCTCGATCGGCACACCGGCGGCGATGCGCCCGTGCAGCGGCAGTTCGATCACATCGTTGGCCGGCTCAAACGCGGGGCGAACCGGGGGCTGTCGCGTAACGGAGCTTGCGTCATTCGCGGGCGGCGGCGCGGTGCGGCCAAGGCTGCGGGTGATATCTTCCGGTTCGCGCAGCACTTCCAGCGCGCGGGCCCGGTTGGGCAGGCGGCGGATGAAGCCGCGTTCTTCCAGCGCCGAAATCAGCCGGTGAACGCCCGATTTCGATTTGAGATCCAGCGCCTCCTTCATTTCCTCAAAGGATGGGGAAACGCCGGTTTCCTCCAGCTTTGTCTGGATAAAACGGATCAACTCATGCTGCTTGCGGGTGAGCATGGCGGGGTGCCTTCCTATGCGACGTTACATGAACGAACGCGGAACAATTAAGCAACAATTAACGCCGCGTCAAGTGATGCCGCCATTTTCGAGCGGATAGACCCAAGCCGGATCGCCGCTCGCCGCCGCCGGGGCGCCCGCCTCGCGCAGGATGAGGCAGTTGGAGCGGGCCAGCGAGGCGAGGGCGCCGCTGTCCTGCAACTCGCCTTCGCGCACCAGCTGGCCATCCCACAGGCCGCGCCGGAATTCGCGCCGGTCGCCGCCAGCGGGCAGGGGGGCGGCCAGCGTGGTGGCAATCACTCGCGGCAGGCAATCACCGGCGCCCAGCAGGCGGCGCAGCAGCGGCAGCACGAAGAAATAGCCGGTGACCATGCTCGCCACGGGATTACCCGGCAGGCCAACGATCAACTGATCGGCCCGGCCGACCCGTTGGCGGGTGGCGACCAGCAGCGGCTTGCCCGGCTTGATCGCCACGCGCCAGAAATCCAGCGTGGCGCCGCAGGATTCCAGTGCCGGGCGGATGAGGTCGTGATCGCCGACCGAAGCGCCCCCGCTGGTGACGATGACATCGGCCTCGGCGGCGGCATCCAGCGCGGCGATCAGGGCGGCCAGATCGTCCGGCACGGGGCCGTGGCGCTGGATGGCGCAGGGCAGGGTCGAGATCAGCGCCGCGAGCATGGCGCCATTGCTGGCGGGTATGCGGTGCGGTGGCAGAACCTCGCCGGGGGCGGCCAGTTCGTCGCCGCTGTCGATAATGGTGACGCGCGGGCGATGGCGCACCGGCAGATGGGTGTAGCCCGCCGACAGGGCCAGCGCGATCTGGGGCGGGCCGATGCGGGTGCCCTGTGGCAGCAGGCTGGCGCCCTCGGCAAAATCCATGGCGCGGGGGCGGATGTGGCGCGATGGCGGGCTTGGCGGCGTGCCCGTGAGGGTTAGAGTCTCGCCATTTCGCGCGCAATCTTCCTGCACCAGCACCGCCGAAGCGCCATCGGGCAGCAGTGCGCCGGTGGCGATGCGCACGGCCTCGCCGGCTTGCAGCCTGCCCCCATGGGGATGCCCCGCCGCGCTTTCACCCACCACGCGCCATGGGCCGGGGATATCCTCGGCGCGGATGGCATAGCCGTCCATCGAGGACAGATCGGCGGCGGGCTGGGTGCGACGGGCGGTGAGCGGGGCGGCCAGATAGCGGCCGAGCGCCTCATCCACCGAGAGGCGCTCGATGGGCCCTGCGCCCTCGGCCAACGAGGGGACAAGCGCCAGCAGGCGGGCCTGTGCCTCTTCCAGAGAGAGGGCCGCCGCCATGTCAGCCATGCTCCGAGGCTATCCAGGATCCCGATTTGCCGCCGTGCTTCTCGATAAGCCGGACGCCCTCGATGACCATGCCCTTATCCAGCGCCTTGGCCATGTCATAGATGGCGAGCAGGGCGATGGAGGTGGCGGTCATCGCTTCCATTTCCACCCCAGTGCGCCCGGTCAGCGAGGCCGTGGCGGTCGCGCGCACGCCATCTGCCTCGAAGGCGAAATCCACGGTTACCGCATCCAGCGCCAGCGGGTGGCACAGGGGGATCAATTCGGCGGTTTTCTTGGCAGCCATGATGCCGGCAATGCGGGCGGCGGCCAGCACATCGCCCTTGGGGGCATCGCCATTGCGGATGGCGTCCAGCGCCTCTTGCGTCATGCGGATGCGGCCCGAGGCGACGGCGCGGCGCTGGGTTGCCGCCTTGCCGCCGACATCGACCATGCGGGCGTTGCCCTCGGCATCGAGGTGGGTGAGTTCAGCCATGGAGCAGCGCTTTCGTGGCGGCGGCGACATCCGCCTGCCGCATCAGGCTTTCGCCGACAAGGAATGTGCGCGCGCCGCAGGGGGCAAGGCGCAGCAGATCGGCATGGGTGTTGATGCCGCTTTCGGCCACCAGCAACGCGCCCTGTGGCGCCAGCGGGGCGAGGCGTTCGGTGGTGGCAAGGTCGGTGACGAAGCGTTTGAGATCGCGGTTGTTGACCCCGATGAGGCGGGATTTGAGGGCAGCGGCGCGTTCCATCTCGGCCTCGTTGTGGACCTCGACCAGCACATCCATGCCGCGCTCGATGGCGGCGAATTCGATCTCGTGCATCAGCGTGTCGTCCAGCGCGGCGACGATGATCAGGATGGCATCGGCCCCGATGGCGCGGGCCTCGGCCACCTGCCAGGGGTCGACCATGAAATCCTTGCGCAGCACCGGCAGGTCGCAGGCGGCGCGGGCTTTGATGAGGTAATCCTCGTGGCCCTGAAAATAGGGTGCGTCGGTGAGAATGGACAGGCAGGCGGCGCCCCCCGCCTGATAGGCGCGGGCATGGGCGGGCGGATCAAAATCCTCGCGGATCAATCCTTTGGATGGCGAAGCTTTCTTGATTTCCGCGATCAGGGCGAACTCGCCAGCCGCCAGCTTGGCCTCCAGAGCCTTGCGGAAGCCCCGGGGTGCGCTTTGCGCGGCGGCGCGGGCGTCCAGATCGGCGAGTGACGCCAGCGGCTTGCGCAAAGCCACCTCGCCGCGCTTGGTCTCGCAGATTTCGGCAAGCTTGTCGGGATTACGCACAGAACTTTATCCAGCAGTTGAGCAGGGCATTGGCCAGCCCCTTGTCGATGGCCTCGGCGGCTTCTTCCACGCCTTCATGCCACGAATGCGCCTCTCCGGCGACGATGAGCGCGGCGGCGGCATTGAGCAAGACGGCATCGCGATAGGCCAGATTTTGATCCGGCGCGGTGGTGAGCAACGCGCGCAGCGCGGCGGCGTTATGGGCCGCATCCCCGCCCTTGAGGGCAGAGAGGGGGTGGCGGGCTAACCCCGCGTCTTCGGGCGTGATGCTGGCGGGGGCGGAAAAGCCATGGGCAAAGATATGGCTGGGGCCGGAGATGGACAGTTCGTCCAGCCCTTCCGCGCCGCAGACCACCATCACCCGCTCCATGTTCAGGTGGTCCGAGCCCCATGGCACGCGCGCGAAGCTATCAAACACCTCCTTGTTGGCCACGCCAATCAGTTGCCGCCTCACCCCCGCCGGATTGCATAGTGGGCCGGTAAGATTGAGGATGGTGCGCTTGCCAATGGCCTTGCGGATGGGGCCGAGGCGGGCCAGCGCCGGATGATGCTTCTGGGCAAAAAGGAAGGCGATGCCGAGATCGGCAAGGCTCTCCTCCGCTCGGGCGGAAGCATTGTCGAGGTTGAGGCCCAGTGCCTCCAGCGTATCGGCGCCGCCTGCAAGCGACGAGGCGGCGCGATTGCCATGCTTGGCCACCGGAACCCCGCAAGCGGCGACAACAATCGCTACAGCGGTTGAGACATTGAGCGTGTGCTGGCCATCGCCGCCCGTACCGCAGACATCGATGGCATTGGCAGGCGCCTGCACGGCTAACATCCGCTGGCGAAGGGCCAAAACGGCAACGGCAATGTTGGCGCTGTCGGTGTCCAATCCGGACAGGAAGGCCTTGGCCTCCTCCTCACTCAGCTTGCCGTCGAGCAGATCGGCGAAATTTGCAGTCGCAAGGCGCATGTCGGGCACCTGCGTCACGCCCGCGCCTCCGGCTCCATGCCGCAGACGCGCAGGAAATTGGCCAGCATGGCGTGGCCATGCTCGGTGGCGATGCTTTCCGGGTGAAACTGCACGCCGTGGATGGGCAGCGACGCGTGGCGGAAGCCCATGACGTGGCCATCGTCGGAGCGGGCGTTGACGATAAGGCAGTCGGGAATGTCGGTCACGATCAGCGAGTGATAGCGCGTGGCGGTGAAGGGCGAGGGGAGCCCGGCGAAAATCCCGGTGCCGTCGTGGGAAACCGGGCTGGTCTTGCCATGCATCAGCCCGCCGCGCACCACCTTGCCGCCGAAATACTGCCCGATGGATTGGTGGCCGAGGCATACGCCCAGCAAGGGCTTTCCGGCATCGGCGGCGGCGCCCACCAGATCGAGGCTGATGCCCGCCTCGTTCGGCGTGCAGGGGCCGGGCGAGATGAGGAAACCCGCC
>CAIWFP010000498.1 GCA_903911985.1 uncultured Sphingomonadales bacterium | reverse complement strand
GAGAGGCTCATCGTGTGTCGCTCGGGCTCCGCCTTACGCCAGCGCCGCCTTCACCAGCCCGCTGGCCTTGCCCATATCCAGCACCGCGCCGTGGCGGGCTTTCAACTCGGCGATGACCTTGCCCATATCCTTGATGGAGGTCGCGCCCAGTTCCGCCTTGATGGCTTCAATGGCGGCCTTGGTATCGTCCTCGGAGAGCTGCTGGGGCATGAATTCCTCGATCACCGCCAGTTCGGCGGTTTCGGCATCAGCCAGTTCCTGACGGCCGCCCTGAATATACATGCCGATGGATTCGCGGCGCTGCTTGGCCATCTTCTGCAGCACGTCCACCACGAGCGTATCATCGTCGGGCAGGGTGCTGGCGGTACGCAGTTCGATATCGCGATCCTTCAGCTTGGCGAGGATGAGGCGCACGGCGGCGAGGCGGGGTTTGTCGCCCGATTTCATGGCGGTAAGCTGCGCGGCCTTGATGGAATCGCGGATCATGACTGATATTCCTGATGTTACATGGAGCCCCCGCCCGAGATGACGGGGGAAAGCCACCTCCCTAGCGGGAAATTTCCACCTTTCCTAGGTTGACGAGGGGGCATGCGGGGTCTAGCTGCCGGGCCTTAGCACCCATCACCGGATTCAGACAACGGAGCGCCTCCCCTATGGCCGACCCCGCCCCTTCGCATGCACCTCAACCCCGAAGCACCACGGGTGAGCGCGCAACGGGCGTTCTCGTATTGGCCGATGGGCATGTTGCCTGGGCACGCGGTTTTGGCGCCGTGGGCGCTGCTGTGGGCGAGGTATGTTTCAATACCGCGATGACCGGCTATCAGGAGGTGATGACCGATCCCTCCTATGCCGGGCAGATCGTCACCTTCACCTTCCCCCATATCGGCAACGTCGGCGTCAACGACGAGGATCTCGAGTCGAAGGTCGATGGCGCCGTGGGCTGCATCGTGCGCGAAGATGTGACCGCGCCGTCCAACTTCCGCTCCACCGGCACTTTTGGCGATTGGCTGAGGGCGCGCGGCAAGATCGGCCTTGCCGGGCTGGATACGCGCGCGCTCACCCGCCGCATCCGGCTGCTGGGCGCGCCCAACGCGGTCATCGCGCACGATCCCGAGGGGCGTTTCGACATTCCCCGGCTCATCGCCAGCGCCCGCGAATGGCCCGGCCTTGAAGGCATGGACCTCGCCCGCATCGTCTCGCGCAGCGGCGACGAGGCATGGGAAGGCGGCGTGTGGCATCTGGGTCGCGGTTTTGCCCGGTCCCCCCGTGATGCAAGGCCCCATGTCGTGGCGATGGATTTCGGCGCCAAGGACAATATTTTCCGCAATCTGGTAGCCGCCGGTGCCCGCGTCACCGTGGTGCCCGCGCAGAGCTCGCTGGAGGCCATCCTCGCCCTCCAGCCCGATGGCGTGTTCCTGTCCAACGGCCCGGGCGATCCGGCGGCCACCGGGGTTTACGCGGTGCCGGTGATCAAGGGGCTGCTGGAGGCGGATGTGCCGATCTTCGGCATCTGCCTTGGCCACCAGATTCTGGCCCTCGCGGCGGGCGCGCGGACGATCAAGATGCATCAGGGCCATCGCGGCGCCAACCACCCCGTGCAGCGCCTGTCCGATGGCGTGGTGGAGATCACCTCCATGAACCACGGCTTTGCGGTGGATAATTCCGCCCTGCCGGATACGGTGGCGGAAACCCATGTCTCCCTGTTCGACGGCAGCAACTGCGGCATCGCGGTTGTGGGCCGCCGCGCCTTCAGCGTGCAATACCACCCCGAAGCCAGCC
This sequence comes from uncultured Sphingomonadales bacterium, assembly GCA_903911985.1. Lineage (GTDB taxonomy): Bacteria > Pseudomonadota > Alphaproteobacteria > Sphingomonadales > Sphingomonadaceae > Novosphingobium. The sequence goes on along the minus strand of CAIWFP010000498.1, from coordinate 1,704 downwards.
CCGGCCCGATGGACAGCTTCTACCTGTTTGAGAAGTTCGTGGGGATGCTCGCGAAATGAACGGGCGGAAAGAATGGCGGCCGGAATATGGCTACCGTCGCACGAATGGGTGGCGTCAAAAAGTGGCTATTGGCGACAAGTGGCTCCTTCCTGCGAGCATTGGGGCTGAGAAGCCAGAAACTGTCAGGACTTTTGCTCGTTCTGCCCGCCGATGGAGAACCATCTACTTCTTTCGGCGACTGGGTTTGGTGCTGTTGAGCCGACCGAATAAGCCGCTGCTATTTCAAGTGCCAGATACGCTCACCAAAGATCGCACGGCACGGTTTTACGCGATGGCCTACAGAACCGGGCTGATACGCCAGCGGCTCGGCCTAAGTCACCCTATCCTGATGCGCTGGGCGGGATTTTCTCGCCCTTTGCCCAAGTATCGCTGAGAGCTAAACATGCCCAAACGCACTGACATCTCCTCGATCCTCGTCATCGGCGCTGGCCCGATTATCATCGGGCAGGCTTGCGAGTTCGATTATTCCGGCACGCAGGCGATCAAGGCGCTGCGCGAGGAGGGCTATCGCGTCATCCTCGTGAACAGCAACCCGGCCACGATCATGACCGACCCGGACATGGCCGACGCGACCTACATCGAGCCGATCACGCCCGAAATCGTCGCCCGCATCATCGAGAAAGAGCGCCCCGACGCGGTGCTGCCCACCATGGGCGGCCAAACCGCGCTGAACACCGCGCTGGCCCTCTTCCACGACGGCACCTTGGCAAAATACGGCGTCCAGATGATCGGCGCCGACGCCGAGGCCATCGACAAGGCCGAGGATCGCCAGAAATTCCGCTTGGCGATGGACAAGATCGGCCTCGAATCCGCCCGCAGCGGCGTCGCCCATACCGTGGACGAGGCCTTCGCCGTCCTCGAACGCACCGGCCTGCCCTCAATCATCCGCCCCAGCTTCACGCTTGGCGGCACCGGCGGCGGCATTGCGTACAACAAGGCCGAGTTCGAGCACATCGTGCGCACCGGCCTCGACGCCAGCCCGACGACAGAGGTTCTCATTGAGGAATCGCTGCTGGGCTGGAAAGAGTATGAGATGGAGGTCGTGCGCGACCGCAAGGACAATTGCATCATCATCTGCTCCATCGAGAATGTCGACCCGATGGGCGTGCATACCGGCGACTCCATCACCGTCGCCCCGGCGCTGACGCTGACCGACAAGGAATACCAGATCATGCGCTCGGCGAGCATTGCCGTTCTGCGTGAAATTGGCGTGGAAACAGGTGGTTCGAATGTACAGTTCGCGGTAAATCCCGCAGACGGCCGCCTCATCGTTATCGAGATGAACCCGCGCGTCAGCCGCTCCTCGGCGCTGGCATCCAAGGCCACCGGCTTCCCCATCGCCCGCGTCGCGGCCAAGCTGGCCGTGGGCTACACGCTGGACGAGATCACCAACGAGATCACCGGCGCCACCCCGGCCAGCTTCGAGCCGACGATCGATTACGTCGTCACCAAAATCCCCCGCTTCGCCTTCGAGAAGTTCAAGGGCGCCGAACCGCTGCTGTCCACCGCGATGAAGTCGGTCGGCGAGGTGATGGCCATTGGCCGCAACTTCAAGGAATCCATGCAAAAGGCCCTGCGCGGGCTGGAAACCGGGCTGGATGGTTTCAACGAGGTTGAGGAACTGGTGGGCCAGGGCGCAACCGG
>CAIWFP010000497.1 GCA_903911985.1 uncultured Sphingomonadales bacterium | reverse complement strand
GATATCACCGCCGAATATATCGAGACCTATGGCTCGCACGAGCAGAAGCTCAAATATCTGCCCGGCATGGTTTCGGGCGATATCATCAGCGCCATCGCCATGACCGAGCCTTCGACCGGCTCCGATCTCCAGGGCATCAAGGCCACCGCCCGCCGCGATGGCAATCACTATGTCATCAATGGTTCCAAGACCTATATCACCAATGGTCAGAACGCCGATGTCATCATCGTTGTCGCCAAGACCAGTCCGGAGCTGGGCGGCAAGGGCACTTCGCTGATCCTGGTGGATGCCGATACGCCGGGCTTTGCGCGCGGCCGCAACCTCGACAAGGTCGGCCAGCATTCCGCCGATACGTCGGAGCTGTTCTTCGAGGACGTGCGGGTGCCCGTCACCAACTGCCTCGGCGAGGAGAACAAGGGCTTCATCTATCTGATGAGCCAGCTGCCGCAGGAGCGCCTGTCGATTGCCGTTTCGGCCCAGGCCGGCGCCCAGCGCGCTTTTGACGAGGCGGTGACCTTCACCAAGGAACGCAAGGCATTCGGGCAGACCGTTTTCCAGTTCCAGAACACCAAGTTCACGCTGGCCGATCTCAAAACCCAGCTGCAGGTGGGCTGGGCCCATCTCGACTGGGCGATTTCGCGCCACATCAGGGGTGAGCTGACCACCGCCGAGGCCTCGGCCGCCAAGCTGTGGCACACCGAACTGCAGGGCCGGGTCTGCGACGCCGCGCTGCAGCTGCATGGCGGTGCCGGTTACATGAACGAATACATGATCGCCCGCCTGTGGCGCGATGCCCGCGTGACGCGGATCTACGGCGGCACGAGCGAGATCATGAAGGAAGTCGTCAGCCGCTCGATCTGACACGCGCAGTACAGGAACGGAAGATGGATAGCAGGGTTGGCGTAACGGTGGAGGGCGGCGTGGCCGAGGTGCGCCTGTGCCGCCCCGACAAGATGAACGCGCTCGACGTCCCCATGTTCCATGCCATCGCCACGGCAATGGAGGCGCTGGCCGGGCGCGGCGATGTGCGCTGCGTGGTGCTTTCGGGCGAGGGGCGGGCGTTCTGTGCGGGTATAGATCTGACGGCGCTGGCTACCTCGCCCGAGCTGGGCAATCTGATGCCCCGCTCCGGCGAGGCCAATCTGTTCCAGACGATCGCCTGGGGCTGGCGACAGCTGCCGGTGCCGGTGATCGCGGCGGTGCATGGCGTGGCCTTTGGCGCCGGGTGCCAGATGATGCTGGGTGCCGACCTGCGCATCGCCAGCCCAACGGCGCAGGTTTCGCTGATGGAAATGCGCTGGGGCATGGTGCCGGATGTCGCGGGTTTCGCCCTGCTGCGCGGTCTGGTGCGCGATGACGTGGCGCGGGACATCGTCTTCACCGGGCGGCGCATCGCGGGCACCGAAGCGGCGGAGCTTGGCCTTGTCACCCGCCTGGCCGAGGACCCACGCGCCGCCGCGCTCGATCTGGCGCGGGGTATGGCCTCCTCCAGCCCGGATGCGATCCGCGCGGCCAAGCGCATGCTGAACCTGCCCGCGACAGCCAGCAACGCCGAGATCCTGCTGGCCGAATCGGTGGAGCAGACCGCGCTGCTCGCCTCGGCCAATCACCGCGAGGCGCTGGCCGCCCATGCGGAAAAACGCGCACCCGTGTTCAGCGACATCAAGCTTTAAGAGGCCCACCATGGACTATCGTTACATAAATTACGCGGTGAGCGACGGTGTCGCCCGCATCGCGCTCAATGATCCCGAAACGCTCAATGCCTCCAACGAGACGATGAGCGCGGAACTGCTCGATGCGCTCGACCGCGCGACGCTGGAGGCCCGGGCCATCGTGCTGACTGGCGAGGGGCGCGCCTTCT
>CAIWFP010000496.1 GCA_903911985.1 uncultured Sphingomonadales bacterium | reverse complement strand
TCGCGGCGAAGGCGGCATCGGCCACTTGAGCCGAGGTCTGGGCCACCAGCGCGTCGTGGCTCAGCGGGGGCAGGGCAGAGGCGGCAAGGCCGCGCTTGGCGGCGGCGGAATCCAGCGAGGCGCCTTTGCTCACCTCGGCGAGAATCTCGCGGGCGGCGCCTTCGCCCGGCACGATCAGCTGGCTGACGCGGCGGTTCTGCACGGCGGCATATTGGGCGTGATTGGCGGCATAGCGGGCGGCAATCTCCGCCTCGCTGGGGGCGGCCACGGTCTTCAGGGCGCTGTCGCTGAACACGACATAGCGCAGCACTCGCCGTTCGGGGCGGATAAAGCTCTGGCGATTGGCGGCATACCAGCTGGACAGCTCGGCGTCGGAGGGCAGCGCCCGGGGCGCGAAGGCCTGTGCGGGCAGCAGGGCGATGGCCCCCTCGCGGCGTTCGCGCATCAGGCCCACGTAATGGCTGACCACGGAGCCCGGCGCCACCGCGCCAAATTCGGCCGGCAGCAGCACCTGTTTGGCCACAAGGCCTTGGGTAATATCGTCGCGCACATCGGCATCGGTCAGCTGGCGCTGGGCGAGGAACTGGCGATAGTTGGCATCGCTGAAACGGCCATCGGGGCCCTGAAACGAGGGAACCTTGGCCAGTTCGCTATCCACCAGCCGCTTGCCGGCGATGATGCCGTGATTCTGGCCGAAAACCAGCAGGGCCTTGGCATCCAGCAACTGGGTCAGCACCGCTTCCAGCCCGCCCTCGGCGAGAAATCCCTTGATCGACAGGCGCGGGTCGCGCTGACGCTCCATATCATAGCCCTGCGATACCCGCTTGGCGAGTTCGGCGGTGCCGATGCGGCTTTTGCCCACAGTTGCGGCCCGGTCGCCACCAGCAACGCCGCCAAAACCGCCGCTGCTGGCGACATCGCCCGCCGCAAAGGCGAGCGCGGTCACCGCCAGCATGGTCAGGGTGATGAGGACGCCATAGCGCGATTGGAAAAATTCACGGAAGAACTGGAGCATCGGCCTGTCGCTATCATCCATGCCCTTTTGCAAATGGCGCCACGCCGCTTGCTACAGGAGGGCTAGTTGCCCGGGCTTTAGGCGGCAAAGGCGCTTCCCGCAATGGTTGGCGTTACCGGGGCGGGCGTAACAGCGTTTGGCGCGATTTCGGCGGGCCGCGCCCCACCCCGCGACGGGCTCGTTTCATCGGGTGGCGGGCAACAGCCCTTTTGACAAGCCGGGCCATGGTGGCCTAGGCGCGGGACATGTCGGCCGGGAATGAATCGGTCAGGGTACAAGGACTGGAACGCGAAAATGGCTTTACGGCCCTATATTGTTGGAAACTGGAAAATGAACGGCCTGCGCGCCATGCTGGCCGAGGCGCGGGCGGTGGATCGTGTGGCCGCGCGCTATCCTGGTGTGGAAGTGGCGCTGGCGCCGCCCTTCACCCTGATGCACGCCATGTCCGAAAATACCCAGAATGTCGCCGTGGGCGGGCAGGATTGCCATGTGGCGGCCAATGGCGCCCACACCGGCGACGTTTCCGCGCCGATGATCTGGGACGCGGGCGCGCGGTTCACCATCGTTGGCCATTCCGAGCGCCGCGCAAAAGGTGGCCTCGGCCATGGCGAGGATGACGCCACCGTGCGCGCCAAGGCCGAGGCGGCGCTTGCCGCCGATCTGTCGGTGATTCTCTGCGTCGGCGAGACCGAGGCCGAGCGCGATGCCGGCAAGGCCGGAAAAGTGGTCTCCGGCCAGCTGGCGGGGTCGCTGCCGCTGGGCGAGGGCGTGGCCGCGCGCCTGTCGGTGGCTTATGAGCCGGTATGGGCCATCGGCACCGGCCGCGTGCCTTCCGTCGATGATGTGGGCGCGATGCACCGCTCCATCCGCGCGGAATTGGTGAAGATTTACGGCGAGGACGGTGCTGGCGTGCGCATCCTCTATGGCGGTTCGGTGAATGCGGGCAATGCCAGCGAGCTGCTGGCGG
>CAIWFP010000495.1 GCA_903911985.1 uncultured Sphingomonadales bacterium | reverse complement strand
GCGCCTTGGTTGAACCCCGGGGCGCGAGGTGGACAGTAGTGGGAGCGCGAGGGGGTGACCCCCTCGCACCTATCCCTTGTTACTTACCAGTCTTGGTCGCGTCCTTCTCTGGCGCGACGGTTATCCGGACGGTTTTGCCGGAATCGCCGGGGAAGCCGGTGAACATGGCTTCGATGAGGTTGGGGACGAGGTAGGAGAGTTTGTTGGAGGTGGAGACGGCTTCGGCTTTGCCTTCGAACAGGCGGTGGCCGGTGGCGTCGTCGATCTTCAGGGTGAGGCCGCTGGTGTAGGCGGTGTAGCTGTCGACGTTGCTGGCGAACCACGGATCATACCAGCCCCAGCCCCAGGGGCCGTGGGGGTAGAAGCCGCCGCCCCAGCCCGGGCCCCAGCCGCCGCCCCAGCCACCAAAGCCGTGGTAGCCGTGCCATGGGCCCCAGAAGGGATCTGGCGAGGAGGAGACGACGGTGCGGCCCTTGTCCACGCCATAGTCCAGCCGGACAACGAGGGCGGCACTGGAAGGGTCTGGGGCCGGGGTGTAGCCCTGTTTGGCCAGCTGGGCCGAGACGAGGGCGGCGTATTGGCCGAACTCTATGCCGCCCGCCAGCGCCGGATCGCCCGCGACCACGGTGAAGCTCTGCCCGGCGGGGTGCGGCAGTTGCGAGGCGAAGCGGGTGACGTCCGTGTCCAGCGTCTGGGTGCAGGCCGCCAGCGTCGCCAGCGCCAGTGTGGCCAGAAGAGCGCGCAGCCAACGGATTGGCGATTGGCGCGGGGTTGCCGGTTGGGCTTGCATTTTATCGTCCTCCACCAGCCGCTGCTTCGGGCGCCTCCCGCTGGAGGGCCGGTGCGGGTTTGGTTCTTTGCGCATAGTGCCTTGAACCGGGGTGGCTGAACAGGGGTTTAATCGGGGGAGCGAGGGGAAGAAGGGGGAAGGGGAAAGGGAAGGAGGGAAGGAGGGAAGGAGGGAAGGGGAAAGGGGAAGGGGAAGACTTGGGGGTGTTACACCCCCAAACCCCCAGACCTGTCTAGCTTGGTTCAGGTTCTGCGGCGTGGGGCTTTGCCGCGAAGCGGCTTTGAAAGCCTGCGGCGCGGGGAGGTTGGGCGCTGCGCTGCGCTTGGCACGACCTCGCGCCGGGAGACGGAATGGGGGTGCAGGGGGCGTAACGCCCCCTGCGTCTTCCCCTTCGCCTTGGTCTAGCTAGCCTCGCACCAGCCCCAGCGCGTCGTAGGTGGCGTTCAGGGTGGGGGTGGCAAGCTGGCGGGCGCGGGCGGCGCCTTCGCGGAGGATGGTGTCGAGGGCGGGGCGGTCTTGCAGCAGGGCGACGAAGCGGGTGTTGATGGGCTCCAGTTTTTCGACCAGCAGTTCGGAGAGGGCCGGTTTGAAGGTGCCGAAGCCTTTGCCGCCGAAGTCCGCGAGGACGGCATCGACGGTGATGCCGGCCATGGCGGCGTAGAGCCCCACGAGGTTGGTGGCTTCGGCACGGCCTTCGAGGCCCGCCTTTTCGGAAGGGAGGGCGTCGGCGTCGGACTTGGCTTTTTTGATTTTGGCGAGGATGGTGTCGGCGTCGTCCGTCAGGTTGATGCGGCTCATGTCCGAGGGGTCGGACTTGGACATTTTGGCGCTGCCGTCGCGCAGGGACATGATGCGGGCGGCCTCGCCGGGGATGATCGGCTTGGGCAGGGTGAAGGTGGGGTTTTCGGGTGTCGCGAAGTCGTTGTTGAATTTTTGCGCGATGTCGCGGGCGAGTTCGAGGTGTTGCTTCTGGTCCTCGCCGACGGGGACGTGGGTGGCCTGGTAGAGCAGCACGTCGGCGGCCTGAAGGACGGGGTAGGTGTAGAGCGCGACGGAGGCGCCTTCGGAGTTCTTGCCGGCCTTGTCCTTCCACTGGGTCATGCGGTTGAGCCAGCCCATGCGGGCGGTGCCGTTGAGCAGCCATTGCAGCTCGGCATGCTGGGGGACTTGCGCCTGATTGAACAGGATGGCGCGGCCAAGACCTCCTCCACCAACCGCATCGACCCCGCAGGCGACGAGGGCGGCGGTCATCTCGCGGGTGTTGTTGGCGAGTTCCGCCGGGACATGCGGCTGGCTGATGGCGTGGAGATCGGCGAGAAAGTACAGGCATTGTCCGCCGGTTACAGCCGCGTCTTCCTGCATGGCGACCCAGTTGCGGATGGCGCCGAGGTAGTTGCCGAGGTGGAGGTTGCCGGTGGGCTGGATGCCGGAGACGATGCGCATGGGTGGGGTCCGTGGTTAGGCTGAAGTTTTGGGGCGCCGCTTGAGCAGGGCGATATCGTCGCGGGTGAAGGCGCCCATGATGATGGTGGCGAGGCCATAGACGAGGGCGCCGCTGGTGACCAGAACGGTCAGCGTGGCGAAGCGCATCAGCCAGCTGCCGTGGGTATAGGGCATCAGCCGCGCCTCGAACAGGTAGAGCACCGCGCCCATGGCGAGGGCGGCGAGGGCGAGGCGGGGGGCGCGGCGTTTCAGCCGGGCATCGGGGGTGAAGTGGCCCCGGCGGGTGAGGGTGATGTAGAGCATCGCCACATTCACCGTGGAGGCGACGGCGGTGGCCAGCGGTGGGCCCATGTGTTTGAGCGGCACGATGAGGGCGAGGTTGAGCGCGAGGTTTACGCCCATGGAGATCATCGCGTAGCGGACCGGGGTGGTGGTATCCTGCCGCGCGTAGAAGCCTGGGGTGAGGACCTTGACGAGGATGTAGCTGGGCAGGCCGATGGAGAAGGCGGCCAGCGCCTGCGCCGTGGCGTGGGTGTCGGCGGCGGTGTAGCGGCCATAGCCGAACAGGGCGGCGGCGATGGGTTCTCCGCAGAAGACCAGACCCATGGTGGCGGGCAGGGTGAGCAGCAGGGCGAGTTCAAGGCCGCGATTTTGCGTTGCCATGGCGGCGGCGTGTTCCCCGGCGCCGAGCTGGCGGCTGATGGTGGGGAGCAGGACCGTGCCAAGGCCGATGCCGATGAGGCCGAGGGGGAGCTGGTTCAGCCTGTCGGCCATGTAGATGTATGTCACCGAACCGTGGGAGAGCAGGCTGGCGGCAAGGGCGGTGGAGATGACGAGGTTGATCTGCACCGCGCCGGCGCCGGCGGCGGCGGGCCAGATGAGGGTCATCAGCCGCTTTACATCGGGCGTGAGGGCCGGCCAGCGGGGGCGCAGATTGACGCCGCAGCGCCAGCTGGCATGGGCCAGCCACGCCAGTTGGACCAGCCCTGAGATGCTGACCGCGAGGGCCTGATTGCGGGCGGTGATCAGCGGGTCGTGATTGTGGAACAGCAGCAGGGCGAGGATCAGGGTGAGGTTGAGCAAAATCGGCGCGGCGGCGTTGACCCAGAATTTATGCAGGGAATTGAGGATGCCACCCAGCAGCGAGACGAGGCTGATCAGCGCCAGATAGGGGATGGTGAGGCGCGAGAGCTTTACCGCGAAGGCGAATTGCACCGGGTTCACCCCATGGAAATTGCCGGAGAGCGCGAAGGTGACCGGCCAGGCGAAGATTTCCAGAAGCGCCGTCATCACCAGCAGGGTGGGGAGAAGCACGGATAGCGCGGCTTCGGCAAAGGCGATGCCGGCGGGAAGGCCGGGGCCGTCCGGATCGGACACCTTCTGGTTGAACATGGGGATGAAGGCCGAGGCGAAGGCGCCTTCGGCAAACAGGGCGCGGAACATGTTGGGCAGGCGGAAGGCGACGAGAAAGGCGTCGCTGGCGAAACTGGCGCCGACCAGCCGGGCGAAGAGCGAATCGCGCACCAGCCCGAGGATGCGGCTGGCGAGGGTGAGCCCGCCGATGGTGCCCGTGGCCTTTAGGAGGTTCATGGCTGGAGGTTCATGGCAGGAGGCTCATGGCGCCGCTCTCGTTTTACCCATCGCGGGTGACCAGATTACCGTTTGTGCCGCGCCGTTCGAGCCGGGTGAGGTGACCGGCGGGGCCCCGCGTGACTGACGCGGGGCCCGCGCGGCGATCATGCCTTGGCGGCATCGCCCTCGGCGGCGGCGCTTTGCGCTTCGGCGGCGGCCAGCTGCTGGAGATAGATGCCGTTGAAGTCGATCGGCTCCAGCAGCAGCGGGGCAAAGCCTGCGTCGCGCACGGCATCGGCAATGACGCGGCGGGCGAAGGGGAACAGGATGCGCGGTGCCTCGGCATAGAGGAAGGCGTGGGCATGGGCGTCTTCCACATGGCGCATGCCAACCAGACCCGCATAGGTCACCTCGATGATATAGGCGGTGCCCGAGGCGCATTTGGAGGTGAGGCGGATCTTGAGTTCCACCTCGTGCAACTCGCCCGACACCGCGTTGGCGGCGATGTTGAACTGCACGTCCATCTCGGGCGCGTCGGTCCACTGATAGCAGGCGGGCGAGTTGGGGTTCTCGACCGAGAGGTCCTTCACATATTGCGAAAGAAGCCCCGCCACGGGGGTGGTGTCTTCGCCATTGGCCATGGGGCCATTGGAGCCGGTGTCCAGCTTAAGGTTGGAAGTGACGTTGCCATCCTCGGCCATAATTCGATGCTTTCTGCTGCGTAGTGTCAAGTCCGGCGGGGCAGGTGCCTGCCGGTTTATCGAAAGTTCCGGGCGCGCCTAGCACCGTGCCGGGCCGGCGGCAATGATGTTGGTGGGGGATGCCGGTGGGGGATGCCGGTGGGGGATGAAGTTGGGGGATGTTGTGGCGCAAGTTTCCCGGATGGGTGGATGGGGGCGGGTGGGGCCTCTTGTGGTGGATAAATTGCCCGGGGCGGGGCGTCCATGCGTTGTTCATTTGTTTTGAGGCATTATCTAGGGCACAATAGGCGGACCCGCGTTGCCCTGGCGGCGAGGTTCTGGCCGAATAGCGGGCCCGATAGTGGGTGATGCCGTCGCGGACGGGATGGCCCTTGCGCAAACGAAGCGGAACAAGCTGTGACTGTTGAAATTGTTATTCTGGCCCTCATTGCCGCCTTTCTGGCCTTGCGGCTCTATTCCGTGCTGGGCCGCAGGGCGGAGCATGGCGAGGAGCCGGTGCAGCCCCGTTTCGACACGCCGCAGGGCGGCATTGGCGCCCCCCCGGCGGTGCGCGGCGATGATCAGCCGGTGCTGGCCGGGCGGGTGCGCGATCTGCCACCGGCCCTGCCCGCGGTGGAAAAGGGCCTGCGCGACATCATGGCCGCCGACCGCCGTTTCGACGCGCATGGCTTTGTTGATGGCGCCCGCGCCGCCTATCGCATGATCCTCGAGGCCTTCTGGCGCGGCGACCGGGACGAGCTGGCCCATTTGTGCGACCGCGCCGTGGCGCATCATTTTGGCGATGCCATCGCCAGCCGCGAGGCAGCCGGCGAGGTGGTGGACAACCGGCTGGTGCGCATCAACGAGGCGATGATTGTCGAGGCGTCCTATCACGCCCCCATCGCGCGCATCGCGGTGCGGATCGTCGCCGATGTCGCGGCGGTGACGCGGGACGCGCAAGGGGTGGTCATTGCCGGATCGCTCGATGATGCCGTGGAAGTGCGCGACGTATGGACCTTTACCCGCGATGTCTCTTCGCCCGATCCCGACTGGCTGCTCGACGAGACCGATGCGGGCTGAAGCCGGACGGGGCGTGGCCCCCATGGGCGGCTGGCGTTGGTATGGCGTGGATGAAGTGATCGGGACGGGAGTTTTCAGGTGAGCAAGGCTGGGTTTTCGCGCTGTTTTGGCGCGCGCGCGGAGCGGGGCGGATCGCGCCGGTTGATGGCTGTGGCCCTGCTGGTCGCGCTGTCCGGTTGCCGGATCATTCCCGAGGGGCATGCGCCGGTGAGCGCGCCGCCCGTGCGGTATGGTCAGGCCTATCCGGGGGCGCCCGGTTCGGGGCAACCTAATATGGGTGGCCCGGTGGAGCCGACCCCGCCGGCACCGCCTACCGCCATGGCGCTGGGCATCGGGCCGGGGCCGGATATCACCACGCTGGGGCTGACCGCCGCCAATGCCGGGCCCGCGCTGGTCTCGTTTCGCGAGAGTTGCCCGCGTCTGGCCATCCGGCATGACATCTCCGGGCTGACCACGCCAGCCGACTGGCAGAGCGTTTGCGCCGCCGCCGGTACCTGGCCGCTGGCCGATGCCGCCAATTTCTTCACCAGCTGGTTTGATACCGCCGTGGTGGGCAGTGGCGCCACCTATGTCACCGGCTATTACGAGCCCGAGATCGCCGGGGTCCGCAGCCGCCAGCCGGGCTATGAGGTGCCGGTCTATGGTGTGCCCGCCGATCTGGTGCGCGCGCGGCCCGGCGAGGCCCTGCCCAAATCCAATGGCGACATGCCCTTTGGCCGCTATGACGATGCCGGGCATTTCGTGCCCTATTTCGACCGGGGCGAGATTCAGGCCGGGGTGCTCAATTCGCGGCGGATCGAGATTGGCTGGGCGGCGGATCCGGTGGAGTTCTTCTTCCTGCAGATTCAGGGGTCCGGCCGGTTGCGCGGGCCCGATGGCGGCATTATCCGCATCGGCTATGCCGCCGAAAATGGCCGGGATTATTCCAGCATCGGCGCGGGGCTTCGCGCGCGGGGGCTGATTGGCCCGGGGCCGGGGCAGTATCCCGGATCCATGCAGGGGATCATGCAATATCTGCGCGACCACCCCGAGGAGGCGCCCGCGCTGATGAACCAGAACCGCAGCTGGGTGTTCTTTCGCGAGATTACCGGCGATGGCCCGATTGGCGCCATGGGCGTGCCGGTGCGGGCCCGGGTGAGTCTGGCGGCCGACCCCAATTTCGTGCCGCTGGGCGCGCCGGTGTTCCTCCATCTCGACCCCGCGCTGGCCGGGGCGACGGTGGCCAATGGACTGTGGGTGGCGCAGGATACCGGCGGGGCGATCAAGGGCCCCAACCGGTTTGACAGCTTCTGGGGCACGGGGGTTGATGCGCGCACCACGGCTGGCGGCATGGTGGGCCGGGGGATGGCGCTGGTGCTGCTGCCGCGCGGGGTGGTGGCCCGGCAGGCGGCCCTGGTGCAGCCGCAGGGGTATGCGCCCCAGGGGTATCAGGGCCAGGGGTATCAGGGCCAGAGCTATCCGGCCCGGAGCTATCCGGCCCAGACTTATCCGGCGCAGACTTATCCGGCTCAGGGCTATCCGGCGCAGACTTATCCGGCGCAGGGTTACAGGCCCCAGTCCCCCGCACCGCAGTCGCCCGCGCCTCAGCCCTATACGCCTCAGCCCTATACGCCCCAGCCCTATACGCCTAAGCCCTATGTGCCGCAGGTCTATCCCTCTCAGGGCTATGTGCCGCAGGGGAACGGGGCGGCGCGCTGAGCATGGCACGGCGCGGGGGAGCGGATGTGACAGATCGCCCCGCCGCCAAATCCGGCGGGGCCCGCGCCCGGCGCCTCTCGCCCGAGGAGGCCAGCCTGTGGGCGCGGGTGGTGCAGAGCGTTACGCCCTTGCCATCGCGCAGGCGCAGTGTGGTGGCCGGGGCGCCAGTTGCCGGGGTTGTTGAGGCCGGTTTGGCGCCGCCGCCCCCCAAGGTGAACCGGGTTAAGGGGCGCGTGCCAAATCCCCTGCCGCCGCCGCTGCCGCCAGCCCCGCCGCCGCCCGCCAGTGCCCGTCCGCTCGACCGCCACGGGCTCGACGCCAATTGGGACCGGCGGCTGGGCAAGGGCAGCGTGGCACCCGACTTTACCCTCGATCTCCACGGCTCTTCGCTGGATGCCGCCTATCTGCGGCTGGAGCACGGGCTGACGCTGGCCATGGCGCAGGGGGCACGCGTGGTGCTGGTGATTACCGGGCGCGCGCGGCCCTATGGCGACCCAGCCGACCGGGGCAGCCAGCGCGGCGCCATCCGGGCCAAGCTGCTCGACTGGCTGGCGCACGGGCGGCATGCGGGGCGCATCGCGGCGGT
>CAIWFP010000494.1 GCA_903911985.1 uncultured Sphingomonadales bacterium | reverse complement strand
TGTTGATGCCGACCAGCGCATGACCGGCCTCGTGATAGGCCGTCAGCTTTTTCTCGTCGTCAGTCATCACCATGGAACGCCGCTCAGCGCCCATCATGACCTTGTCCTTGGCGGACTCGAAATCAGCCATGCCGACGATGCGCTTGTTCTTACGCGCGGCCAACAAGGCGGCTTCGTTCACCAGATTGGCGAGATCCGCGCCGGAAAAGCCCGGCGTCCCTCGCGCGATGGTGCGGGGTTCCACATCGGGGGCCAGCGGCACCTTCTTCATGTGCACGGCGAGGATCTGCTCGCGCCCGTCAATATCGGGAATGTTCACCACCACCTGCCGGTCGAACCGGCCGGGACGCAGCAGCGCCGGGTCCAGCACATCGGGCCGGTTGGTGGCGGCAATGATGATGATGCCCTCGTTCGATTCAAAACCATCCATCTCGACGAGCAGCTGGTTCAGCGTCTGCTCGCGCTCATCATTGCTATTGCCCAGCCCATGCCCACGGCTGCGGCCCACCGCGTCGATTTCGTCGATGAACACAATGCAGGGCGCGTTCTTCTTGGCCTGCTCGAACATGTCGCGCACGCGGGATGCGCCCACGCCGACGAACATCTCGACAAAGTCCGAGCCCGAGATGGTGAAAAACGGCACCCCCGCCTCGCCGGCAATGGCCCGCGCTAGCAGGGTCTTGCCGGTGCCGGGGCTACCGACCAGCAGCGCCCCCTTGGGTATCTGCCCGCCCAGCTTGGCAAAGCGCGCCGGTTCCCGCAGGAAATCGACGATCTCCTCCAGCTCGTCACGCGCCTCGTCAATTCCGGCCACATCGGCGAAGGTCACGCGCCCCTGCTTTTCGGTCAGGAGCTTGGCCTTCGATTTGCCAAAGCCCATGGCCCCGCCGCCGCCGCCCTTCTGCACCTGCTTCAGCGCGAAGAAGGCGACGCCGAGGATCAGCACGAATGGCAGCGCCTGCACCAGAATATACATCAGCATATTCGGTTCCTCGGCGGCCTTGCCCGAAGCCTTCACCCCACTGGCCATCAGCAGCGGCGTCAACGACGCGTCGCCCGGAATAGGCACGGTCGAAAATGTCGTGCCATTCTTCAGCTTCCCGGTGATATGCGCATCACCCACCGAAGCCTCGGCAACCTCGCCATCGACCACTTTCGCCCGGAAATCGGAATAGGCCATCTGCGTGGCCCCGGCATCGCCATGCGAGCCGAACAGCGACACCGCCAGAAACAGCGCGAGAAACACCCCGCCCCACACCAGCAGGCTCTTGAGCCAGGGGTTTCCGTTGGGTTGATCGTCTTGCATCGCGAGGGGGATCCTTTCAGATCCGCCAATGTAGGCGCGCTGGCCTGAATGACAAGTTAGCGAGCACCCCTATGTCGGCAATTTGCGCGATTACCTCGCCGGCCCCCGCGCAAATGGCCCGTGTCGCGCCCCGGCGCGGCACCATCGGATCCCTCCGACAGCGCCACGACCAGACCCGCGACCAGACCCGCGCCCTCAGCGGCCGGGTTCAAGCTTGCTGTTCAGCACCCAGCCGACATTGTCGTTTTCATCGGCCACTTCCCACCACATGCCGTCCTTGTTGCCGGTGGGATAGACGGTGGACCCGGGCGGCAGCGCCCGCACCACACTGCCCGAGGCCGCTGGCGTCTTGCGCAGCGTGGCCGGAGCCGTGGTCACGAAGGTTTTGCTCGGCGCGGCCTCGGCCGTGCCAGCGGAACCTTCCTGAATGCCGCCCAACTGCACCACCAGCTTGGAATAGGCATCAACGAAGGCAAGCGTAACGATCCGGCCGATATCGGTGTTATCATAGCCACCGCCAACCGCGGCCAGCCCGCCGCCACCCCAGAAGCCGCCACCGCCCCCACCAAAGCTGATGTCGTTCTTGGCGGCATAGCCCTCCGTGGTCGCCAGCGTTTCAGTGGTCCGCACATTGGTCAGCGACAGCACGGTGTTGGCCTCCAGCTTCTTGCTGCGGATGCCACCGACAAGACCCCCGAAGGCGCCGCCCAGCAGCCCCCCGGCAATGCCTGCCGCCATGCCCGACCCTTGCGAATTATGGTTGGCCGCCTGCACCTCGGCGACCAGCACGTAATCGGCCGCCTTGACCTGTCCCTGCCCGACATTCGAATGACGCTGAAGCCCGAGATTGCCGCCAATGTCGCGCTCCTTCTCGGCCGCGATAAGGCCGGCGCCGCGATCCACCAGCTTGAAACAGCCAGACCGCTGCACCAGCACCTTGAGCAGCTTGCTCGGCGCGGCGAGTTGAAACTGCGTCCAGCCGGTGGGGTCGTCACCATCGGCGATGGAGGTGGTGCCCAGCACCCGCACGCAATGCGGCACATCATTCACCGCCTGCCGCTACAACTTTTCCGCGTCGGAAGGCTTTGCCTGATGGGGCTCCGCCAGCGCCACGCCAGAGGTCAGCACGCTGCTCGTCAGCATGCCGACGATCGCGACGATTCCACCCACCTTATTCATAAGACCCCCAGTCCCAAGCCAGCGGAAAGGAACCCGCAGCCCTCCAAGCTCGAAAATGTCAGGACAATCCGATTCGCACAACAACGAACTGGGCGCGGTCCGGGCGCCCGGAATTCGCGGCAAGGGCATTTTTGCGTTCAAGCTGACGCGAACGGAAAAGCGACGCTCAAGCCCCGCGCGGGCCGGCAGCGTTGCTCGATCCGGAATCTCCGGAAAAACGCTCTAATACCGAGGCGCTGAGATGCTGACGCATCACGCCCGGGGAATGTTCAGACGCCAAATGTTCAAGCGCCACACGGGCTTATACCAAGGTCCGATGAGTCAAGCTCATCGAACCTTGGTTAAGCCTGTGGGCGCGAGAGCAAAAACACCGCATGTTCGGCGCGCAAATTGGCCATCCCCGCGCCAATCTGCCGATCACGGGACAGGAACCACGCCCCCTCCACCCGCAGGCCCAGCGCGGCCACCAGATCGTGGAAATCGGCAATGGTCAGATGGTGGATATTGGGCGTCTCATACCAGGCCACCGGCAACAGCCGCGTCACCGGCATCCGCCCGCCCAGCAACAACGCCAGCCGCACCCGCCAATGGGCGAAATTGGGAAAGCTGACAAAGGCCCGCCGCCCAATCCGCACCAGCGATTCCAGCACCAGATCGGGCCGTTTGGTGGTCTGCAGCGTTTCCGACAATATGGCATAGTCAAAACTGCCATCGGGATAAAAGGCCAGATCCGTATCGGCATCGCCCTGAATCACCGACAGCCCCTGCCCGACACAGGCGGCGACATTGCCCGGATCCAGTTCCATGCCCCGCGCGTCGCAACCCCGGTCCCGCCGCAGCGCCGCCATCAGCGTGCCATCGCCGCAACCGACCTCCAGCACGCGGGCGCCATGCGCGACATGGGCGGCGATCAGCGCCAGATCGGTGCGCAAGCTTGTCATTGCGCGAGGA
>CAIWFP010000493.1 GCA_903911985.1 uncultured Sphingomonadales bacterium | reverse complement strand
CATGATGAGCAGCAGCTGCAACGACAGGGTCAGCCCGCCGCCCGGCCCGCCGTTCATCTGGGTGAAGGCATGGTCCAGCGCACCCGGAATGGCCGAGCCCGTCGGCATCACCGGGGGCACCGGCAGACTTTGTCCCTGCGCGGTTCCAGTGAGCGCGATGGTCAGCCATAGGGCGGCAAGCACCGCACCCGCGCGCAGGGCCCACGAGGTGCGTGCAAGCGGGTGGAAGCGGGCGATCATTTCAGGCGCTTCAGGGTTTGAGTGAAGGTTTCGGTGCGGGGGGATCCCGACCTGAGGCTGATGGGGGTTTCATCCGCCGGGATGACGCGCGAGCGGGCCAGCCAGGCATCGCCGTCATCGGCGGTTTCATCGTCCGATTTATGGTCATGGCCATCGCTGTTGGCGGGGGCTATCTTGTTCTCGCGGCGCGGCGCGCCACCGTCAGGTCCATGGTCATCCCCCCGCGCCGGCGCCTCGGCCAGCCGGGCCAGACCAGTCCGCGAGGTCGAGACGAGGATCTCGCGGCCATGAAATTCCAGCACGGCCAGACGAATGGTGGGCGAGAGCATCATGGTTTCCACCACGCGCACCGACCTGCCCCCCTGTGGCGCGCCCAGCTTTTGCTGCATGGCGCGCGACAGGCGCAGGCTGCCCCAGATCATGCCGCCGATCAGCGGCAGCAGAACGACAAGCTTGACGATATACCACAGCATCAGCGCCACTCCTTCAACGGCAGGCTCAAAGCGTGCCCTGCGCGATACGGTCCAGCTCGGCCGCGTCGAAGGCGCCGGTCTCGGGAGCGCCCTTGCCAGCCTTGCCCCTGCCGGAATTGCCGGGTTCGCCAGAATTGCCAGAGGCAAGGGTGTCGGTCATCGCCGGGGCGTCGAAGGGCGCCGATGGCGCGGGCGAGCCGGTGGGCCCGCCCCCGGCCAGTTCGACGATGCGCAGACCAAAGCGGTTGTCCTGCGCGACGATCTCGCCCTTGGCGATGATCTTGCCGTTGACCATCACATCGAGCAGCTCGTCGGTGAGCCGGTCGAGCATGACGACGCTTTCCTCGCCCAGCCCCAGAACCTCGCGCAGGGTGAGGCTGGCGCGGCCCAGTTCGACCGAGAGGCGGACGTCCACATCCTTGAGGAAATCGAAGCCCCGGGGCTGGGAGATTGGCTGGAAGCTCATGGGAAAACCTTTCTGAAGTCGGAACGCGTGAGGTTTAGAAGGCCAGAGGATTAGTCAGAGGATTAGCCAGAGGATTAGAACGCCTGGGTAATCTGGATGGCGATGCGCTCGTCGAGCGCGCCGGGGGTGCCGTGGGCGATGGTGTGGTCGTCAATGCGCAGCGGCACGCGCCGGGCGACGGTAACCGGCAGGATCTGCCCCGGCTCCAGCGCGGCCACGGCGGCAAAGGAGATGGGCATGTCGACAATCACCGCGCGCAGGGGCAGCGGGATGTCGGCAAAGGGTGCCTCGGCGGCGCTGGCGCAGGAGCGCATCGCCCTTGCGGCGCTGGAAGCCGGGGTGGGGTCGGGATAGCCGAAGAGCGCGGCCAGCGTTGCCATCGGCATGGCGATGGTCACCAGCCACGGGAGAACCGAGCCGTCCTCCACCTCCAGCGTCAGCATTGCCAGGGCGGCGCGCTCGGCGAAGGGGGCGAGCATGGCAAGGCTGCCATCGCGGCGCAGCGGGGTGAGGGTGGGGGCCTGGGCGCCCGGTGCCGCGCCGGCGGTGGCGGCCACGGCGGCGGTGATGTGGGACGACAGCAACCCCTCGATCCGGGCGATCATCAGGTCGGCGGCCATGGAAAAACCGGCGGGCAGCGGGCAGGGAGCCTCGCCCTTGCCGCCAAAGGCATGGTCGACGATGCGCAGTGTCCGTCGTCAGAACATTCGGCACAACTCGCGGCATAGATTAGCGGAGTGCGGGCCTCGTCTCGGGGTTGATGTTAGGCGGCGAGCTTGCGGTGTTGCAAGCGCCGAAGTT
>CAIWFP010000492.1 GCA_903911985.1 uncultured Sphingomonadales bacterium | reverse complement strand
TCTGCCCGCCTATGCCCGCCGCTATCCCTTCCTGCTGGCCAAGCTGACGCCGGACGCCAACGAGCTCTCGCTCTGCTTTGACCCCGACAGCGATCTGATCGGCCAGTTCGACGAGGGCACCGCCCTGTTCGACGGCGAAGCGCCGACCGAAACCACCAAGGCCCTGCTCAGCTTTTGCGAGCAGTTTGAACAGGCCGGCATGCGCACCGGTGCATTCGTCGAAGAGCTGAAGAAGCACGACCTGCTGATGGACGGCGAAGTCGGCATCCAGCAGGACGGCGTCGAGCAGCCCTTCATCTATCGCGGCTTCCAGATGGTGAATCAGGAAAAGCTGCGCGAAGTGCGCGGCGATGTGCTGCGCGGCTGGAACCAGTCCGGCCTGCTCGGACTGATCTTTGCCCATCTGTTCTCGCTGGAACTGGTGCGCGATATTTTTGGCCGTCAGGTCGCACAGGGCAAGGGCCCGGTCTCGCTGCCCGCAGCCTGATTTGAACCGGCCAAACCGCGCTGTTTTCGTGCTGAAATTCTGTTCCGGCAAAGCACTTGAAACCGCTGCGGTGTAGGCGTATCGTCTTCTTGGAGATGCCGGAATTCCGTGATGGTCCGGTATGTCCGGCGCGCGAAAGCGCGCCACCTCCCTGAACCTTGGCCACCTCGTGCAGAAATGCGCGGGGTGGTTTTTTTGTGGGCACCGCATCGGGTTTGCCATTGAAATCGCGGAACGGGGGGCCCGCCGCGCCAATCCCGGCGATGCCCGAAAACCCAATGGATCAGGCCCTATTCGGCCGCCTGTGCCCAGCCCCCCGCATCATCACCGGCTCCGGCGCCCGAACCCAGCATCGCGACCTGCCCGGCCAGACGCCGCACCAGCCCGACCAACAGCGTGACCATCGCGTCAAATCCGTCACCGGGCTCCATCAACCGCGACTCGAGATAGCAGCCCCGGTCGATCTCGATTTGCATGGCGTGAATCCCACGGCGCGGCGCGCCATGCCGGTCCAGCCCATAGCCACCGGCATAGGGGCGGTTATGCGCGGCCACCATCCGTGCCTCGGCAAGGCACGAGAAGGCCGTCGCCACCAGCGAGCCCCCGCAACTCGCCCCGAAACGATCCCCCAGCACCACCCGCGCCGGGCCGGCCGCGCTCCCGTGGCGCAAGGGCAGCGGCGGCATGGAGTGGAGATCGATCATCAGCGCCGCCCCCCACCGCGCCCGCAACCTTGCCAAATGCTCCGACAGGCATGCGTGATAGGGCTGATGCACCCCCTCGATCCGCGCGATCAGCTCGGCATGGGCCAGCGGCGCCTTCCACAGCTCGCCCACGCCCGGCACCCGGCGCGGCACCAGCCCCAGCCCGCCACGCGCCCGCCCACCGGGCACGGCGCTGGCGGTACGGGCAGAGTTGGCGCCATCGCTGATCATCCCCCAGTCGATATCGTGGGGCGCGCGGTTCAGGTCGATCATCGCCCGGGGCGCGTCGGCCACCAGCAGCCCCGCGCCAGTTTCCTTTCCCACCGCCAGCGCCAGCCGGTCCACCAGCCGGTCCTCCAACCGGGCGGGCGCCACCGCCGAATCACGCATCGCCGCCAGCAGCGCCTCCGGATAGGCCCGCCCGGCATGGGGCACCGAAATAAGCACCGGGATGACCGAAGGCATGGGAGCGATGACGCGAAATGCCGCCACCCCGCCCGACCCGGGAATAATACCCCCACTGGCGATTCGCGAATCGGTGCTGTCCGCGCGGGAACGTTCCATGCCCGCAAGGCTGGCCCGATGAACCGTCTGTGTCAAAGGTGGCGCTGGCGAACAGAGCGTAAAAACAGCGTCGCGGGCAAAAATGCGGCACAAGGATATCGCCGGCAAAGCTTGGCCTGTCTCAAAGCAGGTCAGGGCGAAAACAGGGCGGTAATGTTAACCGCACCCGGTGTAAAGGGCTCTCCACGCACTGTGCACACCACACAGCCTGCCCGTAATACAGCTTGGTTGAGGCCCCCGATGATCCGTATCCTGCTCGCCGAAGACGAAGACGCCATGCGCAGCTATCTGGCCCGGGCGCTGGAAAACGCCGGCTATGATGTGGTGGCGGTGGCTTGCGGCACCGAGGCCCTGCCCTATCTGGCCGAGCAGCACTTCGACCTGCTGCTGTCGGATATTGTCATGCCCGAGATGGACGGGATCGAGCTGGCCCAGCGTTGCGCGGAGCTTTCACCCGATACCAAGGTGATCTTCATCACCGGCTTTGCCGCCGTCACGCTGAAGGCAAACCGCGAAACCCCGCAGGCCCGCGTTCTATCCAAGCCGTTTCACCTGCGCGACCTCGTGATGGAAGTGCAGCGCGTGTTTGGCGAGCCCAGCGAAATGCGGATCTGACCAATTCTTTGGCCGCGGGAAAAATTTAACCCACCAAGCCGCTTGCAACCGGCAAGGCACCCCGCTAAAGGCCAGCCCCTGCCCCCCGCAGGCGCAATCCTCCGGCCGGGCATGATCGAATAGCGTGGGCGTATAGCTCAGTGGTAGAGCACTGTGTTGACATCGCAGGGGTCGCAAGTTCAATCCTTGCTACGCCCACCATTCGCAAAAGAGGGCGCCGATCCACGTGATCGGGCGCCCTTTTTTTTAACGCTGAAATTTTTAACGCTGCATCCGGGCAATAGCGATTCCCCCCCGCTCGATCAAATCGGTCATCCACCGGGGTTATACCTGGCGAGGAAGGCATCCAGCCGGTCAAACCAGGTCTGGGCGGCCTCCGGCGTGGTGGCGCCGTGGCCAGAACCGGGCAGGACAACATATTCGAAAGTCCTGCCCGCAGCCTTGAGCGCCTCGGCATAGAGCCGCGACTGTTTCGGCAGCACCCGCTGGTCCTTCTCGCCATGCACCACCAGCACCGGCACCTTCAGCCGATCGACGGTATAGAGCGGTGACACCGTCTTGAGATCAAAGCCGGAATCGCCCTGCACGGTCTTGTGCCAATCCTCGCGCTGGTGGCGGTTGTTCAGCACCGAGGTGTTGTCATATTTCAGCTGGCGCTCGATATCGCTCACCCCGGCAAGACTGGCGGCACAGCGATAACGCTCGGGATTGCGCGTTGCCCCCCACAGCGCCGCATAGCCGCCATAGGAGGCGCCGACGAGGCACACCCGCTTGGCATCGGCGATGCCCTGCTTGACCAGCCAGTCCATGCCATCGTCGATATCGTCCTGCATGGCGCGGCCCCACTGGCCCTTGCCCTTGTCGTGAAAGGCGGTGCCATAGGAGCCGGACCCGCGAAACTCGGGCTGCAACACGGCATAGCCCCGGTTGGCAAGGAACTGCACATCATCGTCATAGGTGCCGTCGTCACGCACCCAGAAGGGCCCGCCATGCAGCATGATGATCAGCGGCAAGCCCTTCGCCGCGCGGCCCGGCGGCAGGGTAAGATAGCCATGCAGCTCCAGCCCGTCGCGCGCGGTGTAATGCACATAGCGCGAACTGGCTAGCTGGCCGGGCACCATGTCCTCGCTGACCTTGGCGAGAAGCTGCATGCGGCCGGTCGCCTCCTGATAGAGGTAGATGCTGCCCGGATCATTGCTGGCCCCCACCCAAACCAGCTTCATCGAATGGTCGCGGCTTTGCGAGACGACCCGGGCCATGCGGTCACCCGCCAAGCCGGCGCTGACGGACGACGCATTGACCGCCTTGTCGAGGTCGCCCTGAAACGCCTTCATCGCTTCGTCCCACCACTGCACCCGGGGGCGATCGTCGGTGTACCACGCCGATGACATCGTCTTGCCGTCCTCGCTGGTATAGGCATCGTCGATATCGCTGGCCGGCGCCTCGAACACCAGATCGCCGCGTTTGCGCGTGGCGAAATTGAATTTGAAAATGGCCTTCAGCCCGGTTTTCTCGTCGGTATCGAAGATGAAGCCCTCGTCGCTGCCCTGCACAATGCGCAACACATCAAAATCGGCGCCCTCGTCGCGATCGTCCCGACCCTTGGCTATCACCGCGAATTTGTCGCTGGCGGTCTTGCGATAAACCGCCTGCCAGTGGCGCTCGTCCGAATGGCCATAGCCATAACGCACCACGCCATCCTTGTCGGCCGACCAGTGCCAGATATCGGTGAACGGCCGCACCACCTGCGTCGAGGCATTGCTGGCGATATTGACGTTGAATACCGAGGGGTAGTCATAGATGGTGCCCTGATAGGACAGCAGGATCCGCTGCCCCTCGGGGTCGATCCACAGCACATCGTCACCCACCAGCCCCTCCTCGCGGCCCCCGAGGAACTTGCTTTTCTGGCCTGTCCGGTCAATCGCGATCAGCCGCGTGGAATAGGCGTCGTCCCCATCCCAGGGCACGGTCTTGCCGACACTGACCAGCACCGTGCCATTACCCGCCCAGGCGAACCAGACGAGATCAAAGTCCGGCGGCACGGTCTTTACGACCGGTTTGCTCTTGCCGGTCAGGTCTCCGATCATCACCGCGTCCCGTCCGTCGACAGTGAAGCGCGCCAGCATACTCAGCCCGTCCGGCGAGAGCAGCGGATCGCGCAGCAGCGCCTGGGCGGCAAAGGCCTTGGTGGGAATGCGGGTCAGCACGGACTGGGTCGGCACGGACTGGGGCGGCACGGTTTGGCTGCCCCCGGTTTGGCCCCCGGTTTGGCCCTCGGCAGTGGCGGGGCCGGTGGCGGGGCCG
>CAIWFP010000491.1 GCA_903911985.1 uncultured Sphingomonadales bacterium | reverse complement strand
GCTGAGTAACGGGCCAGAGCTTTGGCTTCGGCGAAGGATCCAAAATAGATTTCCTCCCATTCGCCGTTGGCATCGACCTTCAAAACCAACAAAAGTTCTGCCTCTCCGCGGAACCCAATCTGACTGGCTGCATGATTAGCCTAAATCTGAACTGTGCGCCCATCGGAGGTGTTCGCATCGAAGCCATTCGAGCCAGCAGGTGCTTTCGTTAGATGATAGGCCTCCATCGCAACGAATTCGCCATAATCGCCAAGAAGGTTGCCCAAACCAGCCCAGCGATAGTCCGGCGCCAGTTCTCGTAAAGCATTCTGAACGGAGAACAGCGTTGCCATGATGTGCTGAATCGCCTTAATTTTTGAAGTATCTGTCATCGCCTCTCGCCGTCCTGTCACATGATTGGATGCGCTGCCTTTGGCGGACGCACAAGGCTAAGTCGCGAACGGCAAGCTGAATTCGTTCTATCCCCCTTTCCCCTTGCCCTTCCGCCTCCCGCCCCCCATCCTAACCCGCGATGCTGCGCCAGTATGAACTTGTCGAACGTGTGCTTGCCTATGATCCCACCGCGGATGCCGGGCTGCTGAACCGCGCCTATGTCTACACCGTCCAGAAGCACGGCGCGCAAAAGCGGGCCAGCGGCGATGCCTATTTCTCCCACCCGGTCGAGGTCGCCGGCCTGATGACCGAGCTCAAGCTCGATCAGGCCACCATCATCACCGCCCTGCTCCACGACACGGTGGAGGACACGCTGGCCACCATCGAGGAGGTGGAGCGCTACTTCGGCCCCGAAATCGCCCGGCTGGTCGATGGCGTTACCAAGCTTTCCAAGATCGAAACCCTCACCGAAAACGAGCGCGCCGCCGAAAATCTGCGCAAATTCCTCCTCGCCATGAGCGAGGATCTGCGCGTGCTGCTGGTCAAGCTGGCCGACCGGCTGCACAATATGCGCACGCTCCATTTCATCCGGAGCGGGGAAAAGCGGCACCGCATCGCCCGCGAGACCATGGATATCTACGCCCCGCTGGCCGAGCGGGTGGGCATGTATGAATATATGCGCGAGATGCATCTGCTGGCCTTCGAGCAGCTGGAGCCCGAGGCCTATGCCACCATCACCGGGCGGCTGGTGCAAATCCGCGAGGCGGGCGGCGGCCAGGTGGAGGAAATCGCGCTGGCCCTCAGCCAGGCCCTCACCGAGGCGGGGCTGCGCTGCAAGGTGTGGGGCCGCGAGAAGCACCCCTATTCCATCTGGAAAAAGATGGCCGAGCGCCATGTCAGCTTCGAGCAGATCACCGACATCATGGCGTTCCGCGTGGTGGTCGACAATGTGGCCGATTGCTACAAGGCCATCGGCATTCTGCACACCACATGGCAGGCGATCCCCGGGCGCTTCAAGGATTACATCTCCACCCCCAAGGTCAACGGCTATAAATCGCTGCACACCGCCCTCATCTACGAGAACTCGATGCGCATGGAGGTGCAGGTGCGCACCGACGAGATGCACCGCACCAACGAGATCGGCCTTGCCGCGCACTGGAGCTACAAGCAGGGCGGCATCCGGCCCGACGCGCAGGTGGGCTGGCTGCGTGATCTGATCGAGATCCTCGAGGCCAGCCACGACCCCGAGGAATTGCTCGAACACACCAAGCTGGCGATCTATCAGGACCGCATCTTCGCCTTCACGCCAAAGGGCGCGCTGTTCCAGCTGCCCAAGGGCGCCACGCCGATCGACTTCGCCTATGCCGTCCATACCGATCTTGGCAGCATGGCGGTGGGGGCCAAGATCAATGGGCGCCACATGCCGCTGCGCACCCAGCTGGGCAATGGCGATGTGGTGGAGATCATCAAGAGCCGTTCGTCCAGCCCGCAGCTTTCGTGGCTGGCCTTTGTGGTTACCGGTAAGGCGCGGGCCTCCATCCGAAGGGCGGTGCGTGCCAAGGAACGCGCCGAGATTGCCAGCATCGGCGCCAAGCTGTTCGAGGAAATCGTCGGCCGCCTGCCGGGCAAGATCGGCAAAAAGGCGATTGCGGCGGCGGTAAAGCGGCTGGGCTTTGCCCGCGAGGAGGAGCTGATGGTGGCCATCGGCACCGCCAAGCTGGACGACCGGCAGGTGATGGAAGCTTTGGTGCCCGGCAGCGCGAAAGGCATGCCCGAGACACAGGCCTGGCCCAAGCAGGAACGGGCGATCTCGATCAAGGGGCTGACGCCCGGCATGGCCTTTCATCTGGCCGATTGCTGCCACCCCGTGCCGGGAGACCGCATCGTCGGCCTGCGCCGCCCGGGCGTGGGGGTGGAGGTGCACGCCATTGACTGCATGCGCCTTGCCGATGGCGCCGATGTTGACTGGCTCGATCTCTCATGGGGCGAGCTGACCACCGGGGCGGTGGGGCGCGTGTCCTGCGTGCTGCACAACCGGCCCGGCACGCTGGCCGAGGTGACGGGTATTTTCGCCAATAACCTTGCCAATATCGTCCATCTGGAAATGACCCAGCGTGACGATCTGTTCGGCACCTACGAGGTCGATCTGGAGGTGCAGGATCTGGCGCACCTGACGCGTATCATCAGCTCGCTGCGGGCGAGCGACGCCGTGGCGCAGGCGGACCGGTTGTAGCGGGGCCGGGCGCCTTATTCAGCGATCAATTGAACGATAGGGATAGGGGTAGGGATAAGGGAAGGTGCGAGGGACTCGTCCCTCGCGCTCCCAATACCTGTCTTGCTCAGCGCTTGTTCCGCCTCGTGGCGCCCTGCCGCGAGCGGCTTTAAGGCCTGCGGCGCTGCGATCTTGCGCAAGGCCGAACCTCTGGCGCCACCATGACAGTATTGGGAGCGCGAGGGGAGTCCTTGTGGGTCGCATCGCGGAAAGCCGCGATACTCCCGGTCCCTAGCACCTTTCCCTCCTTTCCTCTCGCCCTAACCCCGCACAAACACCGCGCCATAGGGCGGCAGATGCGTGGGCGAGCCGCCATTGACCGACAGCGCGACCGTCCCTTCCCGCAAGGGCAGGACGATTTCGCCCGCGCCCAGATTGAAGGCACAGAACACCGTCTCCCCCTCGGCGCGGCGGGTGAAGCTGAGCAGGTCGCCGCGCGCCACGCAATCCTCCAGAGAACCCAGCCGCAGCGCGGGGATGGCGCGCCGCAGGGCCAGCAACCTGCGGGTGTGGTTCAGCAGCGAGGCCGGGTCTGCCTCACCCGCATCAACGCCCCGTGCGATGTTACCCTCCGAGAGCGGCAGCCACGGGGTGCCGGTGGTAAATCCGCCATGCGCCTGCCCGCCCTGCCACGGGATGGGCGTGCGAACCCCGTCGCGGCCCAGAGTCAGCGGCCAGTTGGCGATGGCCTCGGGGTCTTGCAGCAGGTGGAAGGGGATTTCGTCCTGCGCCAGCCCCAGTTCCTGCCCCTGATAGAGGAAGATATTGCCGCGCAGGGCCACCAGCACCGCGATCTCCAGCCGCGCCCATGCCTCGCGCGTTTCTGCTTCATTGAGGCCGGGGGTGGCGTCTTTGGGGGCCCAGCGCGAGAGCGAACGCGGCGCGTCGTGGTTGTCGAAGGCCCAGCTTGGCCAGCCCTCGGACCGGCCCTTGCTGTCGGGTCTGTCGGGCCATTTGGCCAGCGCCGCCTTCACCCGCCGGGGTGTCAGGTCCTCGGCATAGAGAAAAGCGAAGCTGTAGGCGCTGCACAGGCGATTATCGCCAGCGGTATAGGCCTTCATCAGCGGCTCCACCTTGGCGCCACCGACCTCGGCCACGGTGAATATCGCGCCATATTCGTGGCACACGCCCGCGATCCGCTCGATGAAATCCACCACCCCGGGGTGATCCTGACTGTGGGCACGATCCTGAAAATCGAAGGAGCGGGTGCGGGGGCCATCGCCCTTCGCCACACCATTGTCGCGCAATTTGGGGTCGAACATGGCGTGGTTCAGCGCGTCGAAGCGGAAACCATCCACGCCGCGCTCCAGCCAGAAGCGGGTGACGTCGAGCAGTTCCGCCTGCACCGCCGCATTATGCACGTTGAGCTGCGGCTGTTCCTTCAGGAACTGGTGATAGTAATACTGGCAGCGCCGCGCGTCCCATGTCCATGCCGGGCCACCAAACACCGATTGCCAGTTGTTGGGCGGGGTGCCGTCGGGCTTGGGATCGGCCCAGACATACCAGTCCGCCCGGGGGTTGACCCTGTCCGCCCGGCTTTGCCCAAACCACGCATGCTGGTCGGACGTATGGGCGAAAACGAGGTCGATCGTCACCTTCAGCCCCAGCCCATGGGCCCTGGCCACCAGAGCGTCGAAATCGGCCAGCGTGCCGAACATCGGGTCAACGTCGCGATAATCGGCCACATCATAGCCGAAATCGACCATGGGCGAGGTGAAAAAGGGGCTGATCCAGATCGCGTCCGCCCCCAGCCGCGCGATATGCTCCAGCCT
>CAIWFP010000490.1 GCA_903911985.1 uncultured Sphingomonadales bacterium | reverse complement strand
CTGACCTCCTGCATGCCATGCAGGCGCTCTCCCAGCTGAGCTAAGGCCCCGTACCATTTGTGTGGCAGCCTTTTGAGCCGCCGCTCCCTACCGCTTCCGGCTGGGAGGCGCCCCTTTAGGAGGGCGCCCCAACCTTGGCAAGAGGGTTTTTTAAGGTTTTATTTCGCGCCCCCGGCATCCGCCGAGAGCACACAACACCCTCAAACGTCGTCGGGCTCACCATCGTCGCGACCGGGCACGCCCAGATCCTCGTCGCCACCCAGATCGACGTCATTGTCGGGCGAATCGCCGTCGTCGTCGATGTCGAGATCTTCCTCGGCCAGATCGACGTCGGCAACGACCTCGCCTTCCTTCTTCTGGATTTCCTCATAGGGAACCGGCTGCTTGGACTTCAGAACCGGGTCGGGCGTCCAGGCGTAACCGCATTCGATGCAGGTGACGGGATCGTCCTTGCCCAGATCGTAAAAGCGGGTGCCGCATTTCGGGCAGCCATGTTTGGCGCCCCATTCAGGCTTTACCATGCTATTCCTCAGCTATTATCAATCGCTCGCTGGCCGCAAAGCCCGGCGGGCAAACAGATTTCATGTGGATCAGATCGGCAGCGCGGCAAGCGCCACGCCCCATTGCCCAAGCGCCTTGCCATAGCGGGCAGGCGCTGTCAAAAGCCGCGCGCTTGTGGCGCCAAGCCGCGATAAATACAAGCCCCGACGCGAATCCCGTGCGACCGGGGGATGTGTCATTCCGCCCGAAAGGCAATACCGTGACCAGTGCCACCCCATCCCTGCCCCACCGCTTTGCCCCCGCAAGGCCATTGCACGGGCGAATCCGCGTGCCCGGCGACAAATCGATCAGCCACCGCTCGATCATGCTGGGCGCGCTGGCCGTGGGCGAAACGCGGGTCAGCGGCTTGCTGGAGGGCGAGGATGTCATGTCCACAGCAGCTGCCATGAGAGCGATGGGCGCCGCCATAAACCGCGAGGCGGATGGCGAATGGGTCATCAACGGCGTCGGCGTCGGCGGGCTGCTCCAGCCACAAACCGCGCTCGACATGGGCAATTCCGGCACCTCCACCCGCCTGCTGATGGGCCTGATCGCCAGCCATCCGATCACCGCCAGCTTCATTGGCGACGCCTCGCTGTCAAAACGCCCGATGGGCCGGGTGATCGAGCCGCTGAGCGCAATGGGCGCGGATTTCACCGCGTCTCCCGGCGGCAGGCTTCCACTCATGCTGCGCGGCACCAGCCCCGCCGTGCCCATCACCTACCGCCTGCCGGTCGCCAGCGCCCAAGTCAAAAGCGCGATCCTTTTGGCGGGCCTCAACACGCCGGGCATCACCACCGTCATCGAGCCGATCCCCACCCGCGACCATTCCGAACGCATGCTCAAGGGATTCGGCGCCGACCTGACGGTGGAGACAGAACCAGACGGCACCCGCATCATCCGCATCCGGGGCGAGGCCGAACTGAAGCCGCAGACCATCACCGTACCCGGCGATCCCTCCTCGGCCGCCTTCTTCATCGTCGCGGCGCTGATCGTGCCGGGCAGCGACATCATCGTCGAGAACGTCGGCCTCAACCCCACCCGAGCGGGCCTTATCGAGGTGCTCCGCCAGATGGGCGGCCAAATCGAGGAACTGGACGCCCGCGAGGTCGGCGGCGAGCCAGTCGCCGATCTGCGTGTCCGCCACTCCTCCCTTACCGGCATCACCGTCGATCCGGCCATCTCGCCGGCGATGATCGACGAGTTCCCGATTCTCTTCGTCGCCGCCGCGCTGGCGCAGGGCCGCACCGTCACCTCCGGCCTCGACGAGTTGCGCGTGAAGGAGAGCGACCGCCTGACCGTGATGCGCGTGGCGCTGGAACTGGCTGGCGCCCGCGTTACCGAAACCGGGGACGGGCTGATCATCGATGGCACCGCCGGCATGCCCCTGCCAGGCACACCGGAGGGCACCGCTGTCGCCACCCACCTCGACCACCGCATCGCCATGAGCATGGCCGTGGCCGGCCTTGCCAGCAAGAACGGCGTGAGCGTGGACGACACCAGCCCCATCGCCACCAGCTTCCCCAATTTCCTCGCCCTGCTCGGCCACCTTCTCCACACGGAACCCGGCGCGTGATCCAACTCGCCATCCCGCCACTGGTCGCCAACATCTCCGGCTTTGCCGGCATGGCCTGCATCATTTTCGCCTATGCCTATTCCACCGGCAACAAGACGCCCAATCCCTTCATCCAGCACGGCACCAATCTGGCGGGCGCGGTGCTGCTCACCGTGTCGCTGCTGGTCAATATGAACCCGGCCAGTTTCGTGCTGGAATTCTTCTGGGCGGCCATCGCCATCTGGGGGCTGGTCAATGCGACACTGGCGGGTTTGAGGAAATGAGCGCCTCCTCCCTCATCCCCCCACCGCTCATTATCGCCGTCGATGGCCCCACCGCCAGCGGCAAGGGCACCATCGCCCGGGCTTTGGCCGCCCATTACGGCCTGCCCCATCTCGATACCGGCCTGCTCTATCGCGCCGTTGGCCGACAGGTGGCACTGAACGGCGGCAACCCCGATTCGCCCGGGGACGCCCTTGCCGCCTGCGCCTTCCCCGACGCGCTGCTCGCCGATCCCGAATTGCGGTCCGAAGCCAGCGGCGGCCTCGCCAGCCGGGTCTCGGTGCATCCCTCCGTCCGCGCCACCCTGTTCGAGCGCCAGCGCGCCTTTGCCACGCAAGGCAGCGGCGCGGTGCTGGATGGGCGCGACATCGGCACCGTCATCGCGCCCGAGGCCTGCCCCAAGCTCTTCGTCACCGCCAGCGTGGAAGCCCGCGCCCGCCGCCGCTTTGCCGAAATGCAGGGACAGGGTCGCGCGGTAACGCTGGCCGAAATCGAGGCAGACCTTGCCGAGCGGGACCTGCGCGACCGCACCCGCGCCGAAGCGCCTTTACGCGCCGCCGAGGATGCCGTGACGCTGGATAATTCCGAGATGTCGCGGGATGAATCGGTGGCGGCGGCGATCCGGATTGTGGAAAGGGTTAGGGTGAAGGACTGAAGGGTGAAGTTGCGAGGGGGTTACCCCCTCGCGCTCCCAATCCCGTCATTGTCGCGTGCCACTCACCCACAGCGCAACTTCTCCGCGCCGCAGGCTATGAAGGCCGCTTCGCGGCAGGACACACCGCCGCAGGAGATGCGCCACGCCGACAAGGAAAGGGAGCGCGAGGGACGAGTCCCTCGCACCTTAATCT